>CALDQK010000238.1 GCA_937911525.1 uncultured bacterium | reverse complement strand
GTCCGCCTGCTGCACGGCGCGGCGGTCATGTATCACAACAACCTGCGGCAGGGCACCGCGTCGACCAAGACTCGCGCTGAGATCTCGGGCACGACCAAGAAGCTCTACCGTCAGAAGGGCACCGGCCGCGCTCGCGCTGGCACCCGCAAGAGCGGCACCCGCCGCGGCGGCGGCGTGATCCACGGTCCCAAGCCCCGCAACTTCACCTACCACATGCCCCGCAAGGCCCGTCGGGCCGCCCTGCGCAACAGCCTCCTGGCCAAGGCCAAGGACGGCACGCTCTCGGTGGTCAGCGGTATCGACTTCGCGGAGACCAAGACCAAGAGCATGGTCGCGCTCCTCGACGGGCACCAGGTGGGCAGCAACTCCAAGGGCAAGCGCTCGGCGCTGATCGTGACCGACGGGCTGAAGCGCAAGGTCTACCTCTCGGGACGCAACGTCCAGGGAGTCAGCGTCGTGCCCAGCGACGAGGTCAACGCGCGTCAGGTGCTCCTGCACAACCGCGTGCTGATCGATCAGAAGGCCTTCGAGGCGCTCACCGCGCCGCTCGAGAAGGCCGCTCGGGTTCGCAAGCCCAAGGGCACCCGCAAGAGCAAGGGTGAAGAGGAGGTCCAGGCGTGAGCGTTCACCTGGGTGTTTACGACATCATCAAGTCGCCTCTCATCACCGAGAAGCTGAGCCTCCTCAACGAGGATCAGAACCTCTACGGGTTCGAGGTCGACCGCCGGGCCAACAAGATCCAGATCCGCGAGGCCGTGGAGAAGATCTGGGGCGTCAAGGTGGTCAGGGTCAACACCATGGTCCGCAAGGGCAAGCCCCGGCGGGTCAAGTGGAGCTGGGAGCACGAGCCGAGCGTCAAGCGCGCGCTCGTCTGGCTGGCTGAAGGCGACAGGATCGAGTAATGGGCGTCAGGACGATGAAGCCGACCTCCCCGGGTCGGCGCGGCATGCAGATTTCGGACTGGGCCGAGCTCACGTACCGGAACCGCAACAAGCCCGAGAAGGGCCTGCTGCAGAAGATCAAGAAGACCGGCGGCCGGAACCACCACGGCTGCGTCACCGCCCGCGGTCGTGGCGGCGGTCACAAGTCGAAGTATCGCTTGGTCGACTTCAAGCGGCGCAAGGACGAGGTCCCGGCGAAGGTCGTCTCGGTCGAGTACGACCCGAACCGCACCGCTCGCATCGCGCTGCTGCACTACGCCGACGGCGAGAAGCGCTACATCCTCGCGCCCCTCGGCCTCGAGGTCGGTGACATGGTCGTCAGCGGCGACGTCGCCGAGCCCAAGGTCGGCAACGCGATGCCCCTGCGGAGCATCCCGACCGGCCTCGAGATCCACAACGTGGAGCTCCAGCCGGGTCGCGGCGGCCAGCTCGGCCGCGCCGCGGGCGCGATCGTCAAGCTCATGGGTAAGGAGGGCGGCATGGCCACGATCCAGCTCCCCTCCGGCGAAATGCGCAAGGTCAGCCTCGACTGCCGCGCCACGATCGGCCAGATCGGTAACACCGAGCACAACACGATCGTGATCGGCAACGCGGGCCGGCACCGCTGGATGGGCTGGCGGCCCGTCTCGCGCGGCTGCGCCCAGAACCCCCACTCTCACCCGATGGGTGGTGGTGAGGGTCACCGCTCCGGCGGCCGTCACCCCATGGGCCCGACGGGCGTCCTCGCCAAGGGCGGCAAGACGCGTAAGCGCAAGGCCCGCTCGAACAAGTTCATTATTCGCAGCCGCAAGAAGCGCGGGAAGCGGAGGTAGCCATGGGTCGCTCGCTCAAGAAGGGCCCCTATGTGGACGCCAAGCTGCTCAAGCGGGTCATGGCCGCCAAGGCGGCCGGCGACCACAAGCCGATCAAGACCTGGGCGCGTCGCTGCACGATCGTGCCCGAGTTCGTCAACCAGACCTTCGAGATCCACAACGGCAAGATCTTCCACAAGGTCTTCGTCACCGAGGACATGGTGGGTCACAAGCTCGGCGAGTTCTCGCCGACCCGCACCTTCCGCGGCCACGTGGGACGGAAGCGCTAAATGACGATCAAGACCATTGTTCCGCGCGTCCGCGTCCGCAACACCGCGAAGGACGCGCCCGAGTTCAGGGCCAGCCACAAGTACGCCAAGGGCTCGCCCCAGAAGGCTCGCCTGATCATGGATCAGATCCGCGGCCTCGAGGTGAGCGCCGCGCTGAGCCTGCTCCAGCACAGCACCCGCCGCGCTGCTCGTCAGATCGAGAAGGTGCTCAAGAGCGCCATCAGCAACGCGGACTACGCGATCGAGAACGAGCTCGTGCGCGACAGCCAGGGCGTCGTGATCGAGCCGCAGCCCAACACGGATGTCGAGGATCTCTACATCCACGAGTGCACCGCGACCGACGGCCCGCGCCTCAAGCGCTGGCGTCCCCGCGCCCGCGGCTCGGCTTTCCCCTACCGCAAGTACACCTGCCACCTCTCGATCAAGCTCCGGCCGATGCCGGGTCAGGACTCCTAGCATGGGCCAGAAGGTTCGCCCCACCGGATTCCGGATCGGCGTCTACGACGACTGGCGTTCGCGCTGGTATGCCAAGAAGAAGGACTTCGGCGCCCTCCTCGTCGAGGACCAGAAGATCCGTGACGCGGTCAAGGCCGAGTACGGCTTCGCTGGCGTCCCCCGCGTCGACATCGAGCGCAAGACCGAGGGCGGCGAGGTGACGGTGATCATCCGCACTGCTCGCCCCGGCGTGATCATTGGCCGCAAGGGCGCCAAGGTCGACAAGCTCAAGGACGACCTGGCGAAGATCACCAGCAAGAACGTCGACCTCAAGATCATCGAGATCGACCGTCCCGAGCTGGACGCGCAGCTGGTGGCCGAGGGCGTCGCCGAGCAGCTGAAGAAGCGGATGAGCTTCCGCCGCGTCATCAAGAAGTCGCTCGAGCTGACCATGGGCGCCGGCGCCAAGGGCTGCCGGATCCAGGTCTCGGGCCGCCTCGGCGGTCACGAGATGGCGCGCACCGAGAGCAGCCACGAGGGCTCGATCCCGCTCCAGACCCTGCGGGCGGATATCGACTACGGCTTCGCCCTGGCGATCACCACGCACGGCTCGATCGGGGTCAAGTGCTGGATCTACCGCGGCGAGCTGCGAGAGAAGAAGCGCGCGAGCACCTATCTGCAGGGCGTTCGCAACCTGGCCGACCAGGTCGGCTAGTCAGGTCGAGGAGCTAAGCCATGGCCAACATGCCCAAGCGCGTCAAGCACCGCAAGGTGTTCAAGGGGCGCATCAAGCGGTTCGCGACCCGCGGGAACCGCGTCAGCTACGGTGACTTCGGTCTGCAGGCCCTCGAGGCCGCGCGGATCCCGGCGAACGTGATCGAGGCTGCTCGTATCACCGCCAACCGCGCGCTCGCTGGCCAGGGTCGTCTGTTCATTCGCATGTTCCCGGACAAGCCCATTACGCGGATCCCTCAGGAGACGCGCATGGGTAAGGGTAAGGGCGAGCCGGACCACTGGGCGGCCGTCGTTCAGCCCGGGCACGTGATCTACGAGATCGGCGGCGGCGCGTCGGAGGCGGCGGCCCAGAAGGCCTTCGCCCGTATCGCCCACAAGCTGCCCTGCCGAGTCCGCATGGTCTACCGGAGGCCGATGTGAGTCAGCGCAAGAAGGAGCTCGAGGAGCTGCGCGGCGTCGCGCCCGCTGACCTCGAGAAGGAGCTCACCGAGCTCGAAGAGGGGCTGTTCAAGCTCCGCTACGGGGCGATCGCCGAGTCGCTCGAGAACACCAAGGAGATCCGCAGCAAGCGCAAGCGCGTCGCTCGGATCCAGACCGTGCTGCGCGAGCGCGCGGCGAAGGCGGAGTAGTCCTGTGAGCGACGACACCACCAACGAGACCGAGTCCGTCAGCGGCAAGAGCCGCGAGCGACAGTACGCGGATCGGACCCAGGGCGCGCGCCGCACCGTTCGCGGCGTGGTCACCTCGACCAGCCCCAGCAAGACCGCGATCGTCTCGATCGAGCGCCGGATCAAGCACAAGAAGTACGGCAAGTACATTCGCCAGCACCGGAAGATCTACGCGCACGACGAGAAGAGCGAGGCCAAGGTCGGCGACTTCGTCGCCGTCGAAGAGTGCCGCCCGATGTCGAAGCTGAAGCGCTTCCGTCTGGTCAGCGTTCTGCGCCAGGCCTAAGCAGAGCGGGAGACGACGTCATGATTCAAATGGAGACCGTCCTCGACATCGCGGACAACACCGGCGCCAAGAAGGCGAAGATGATCCGGGTGCTGGGCAAGTCCAACTCTCGGACTGCCACCCTCGGCGACATCATCGTGGCGCACGTGCGTCAGGCTGCCCCGGGCGCCGATGTCAAGAAGGGCGACGTGGTGCGCGGCGTGATCGTTCGCCAGCGCAAGAAGCACCGCCGACCCGACGGCAGCTGGATCCGCTTCGATCGCAACGCGATGGTGATTCTGCAGGACGTCGAGTCGAAGAACCCCAAGGGCACCCGCATCTTCGGTGCGGTCGCCCGCGAGCTGCGCTCGCGACAGTTCACCAAGATCGTGTCGCTTGCGTCCGAGGTGATCTGATGGCCCGCAAGAGCAAGCCCTCGCGCCACTTCACGATGCGCCAGCGCGGCGCGAAGGTGAAGGACGACAAGCACCTGCGCAAGCTGCACGTTCGCCGCGACGACATCGTCGAGGTGATCAGCGGCGCCCACAAGGGCAGCCGCGGCAAGGTCCTCCGCGCGATCCCCAGCGACGGCATGGTCGTCGTCGAGGGGATCAACCGCAAGTGGAAGCACCTGCGTCGCAGCCAGGAAAACCCCCAGGGCGGCCGGATCGAGCGTGAGTATCCGATTCACGCTTGCAAGGTCCGCAAGGTGGAGAACTAGCCATGGCTAAGGCCCCAGTTGGATCGAGCAAGATCTCGTTCAAGGCGCGCCCCAAGAAGAAGCTCGCTGGCAAGCCCGAGACTCCTCCGCCGGTCCCCCGGCTGAGGGAGTACTACCGCGACGTCGTCCGCCCGGCGCTCAAGGAGCACTACGGGATCAAGGCCGACCTCGCGACCCCGCGCCTGACCAAGATCGTGGTCAGCGTCGGCGTCGGCGACGCCAACGGGAACCCCAAGAAGCTCGAGTCGCTCATCGAGGACCTCGAGACGATCACCGGCCAGCGCCCGCACGTGACCCGTGCCCGCGTCTCGGTGGCGAACTTCAACCTCCGTGAGGGCATGGCGGTCGGCGCGCGCGTCACCCTGCGCCGGGCCTTCATGTGGGAGTTCCTCGATCGCCTGATCACCCTGGTGATCCCCCGGCTGCGCGACTTCCGCGGCCTCAAGCCGAAGTCTTTCGACGGGCGCGGCAACTACAGCTTCGGGCTCCAGGATCAGCTGGTGTTCCCCGAGATCCTCGCCGACCGGGTGGCTTTCACCCACGGCATGAACATCACCTTCTGCACGACCGCTCCGAACGACGACCAGGCGCGGGAGCTCCTCCGGCAGCTCGGCTTCCCCTTCCGGGACCTTCCGGTCGTCATTACGCATGAGGGGAAGGAGGCCTAGATGGCTCGTACGTCACTCCGGGTCAAGGCGAAGCGTCCTCCGAAGTTCAGCACTCGTCGCTACAACCGGTGTGAGCTCTGCGGACGTCCGCGGGCTTACTACCGCAAGTTCCAGGTTTGCCGGCTCTGCTTCCGCGAGCTGGCGCTCCAGGGTCGTATCCCTGGAGTCAAGAAGGCTAGCTGGTAGGAGGTACGCGCTATGATGACCGATCCCATCGCGGACTTCCTGACCCGCATCCGCAACGCCACTCGAATCAAGCGGGCTCAGGTGCGGATTCCCCGCAGCAAGCTCAAGATCGCCCTGGCCGATGTCCTCAAGCGTGAGGGCTACATCACCGGCTACCGCACCATGGACAGCAAGCCCACCGACGGGCTGGGTCCGCAGGGCTGGCTCGAGATCGACCTCAAGTATGGCCCCGACGGCGAGGACGTGATCACCTCGATCCAGCGGGTGTCCACGCCTGGTCGCCGAATCTACAAGGCGGCCACGGACCTCAAGCCGGTCGTCAACGGCCTCGGCATCGACATCCTCACCACGTCGCGCGGCGTGCTCTCCGACCGGGAGTGCCGTCAGCAGAACGTCGGTGGGGAGGTCATGGCCCGGGTCGTCTAAGGAGACAGCGCCATGTCCCGTATCGGTAACAAGTCCATCGATGTGCCCAGCGGCGTCAAGGTGAACGTCGACGGGCGGAAGGTCTCGGTCGAGGGCCCCAAGGGCAACCTCGAGCACACCTTCCCTCTCGGTGTCGCGATCGCGCTCGACGGCAACAAGCTGACGGTCGCTCGCGAGAGCGACAAGAAGGAGCACCGCGCCTTCCACGGTCTGACGCGCGCCCTGCTGGCCAACATGGTCAAGGGCGTCAAGGAGCCGTGGAGCAAGGTGCTCGAGATCTACGGCACCGGCTTCGGCGCCCAGGTCCAGGGGGACAAGATCGAGCTCGACCTCGGGTTCAGCAACAAGATCTACGTCAAGATCCCCGGCGACCTCGAGGTGAAGGCCGAGAAGGGCCGTCCGACCACCGTGACCATTTCGGGTGCGGACAAGCAGCGGGTCGGCCAGCTGGCCGCCATGATCCGCAGCAAGCGTCCCCCCACCCCCTACGCGGACAACAAGGGTGTTCGTTACCGGGGTGAAGTCATCCGCAAGAAGGCCGGCAAGGCCTTCGGCGACAAGAAGTAAGCGCGAGGATCTCGATGCAGCGGACCAAGCAGGAGAACCGCAAGCGGCGCCACTGGCGTCTGCGTACGCGGCTCCAGGGCACGGCCGAGCGGCCCCGCCTCTGCGTTCAGCGCAGCAACAAGTACATCTACGCCCAGTTGATCGACGACGTGGCGGGCACGACGCTCGCCTCTGCCTCCAGCCTGCAGAAGGACGTGGCCTCGGCCGCGGGTGGCAAGACTGGTTCGATCGACGCGGCGGCAGCCGTCGGTAAGACGGTCGCGGAGCGAGCCAAGGAGAAGGGTATCTCCAAGGTTTGCTTCGACCGCGGCGGCTATCGCTACCACGGCCGAGTTAAGGCGCTCGCGGAGAGCGCGCGGGAGGCTGGCCTTGAGTTCTGAGCAGACCAACGAGCAGGCTGGCAAGCCCGAGGGCGCCGGCGACGGCAAGGCCGGCGGCGAGAACAAGGGCGGCGAGCGCGGCGGACGCGGCGGCGGCGGCGGTGGCCGTGGCGGCCCCGGCGGTGATCGCGGCGGACGCGGTGGCGGCGATCGCGGCGGACGCGGCGGCGGCCGGGGCGGGCGTGACGGCGGCCGTGGTGGTCGCGGCGGCGGCCGCGGCGGTCGCGGCGACGACCGCGTCGAGAAGCTCATCGAGAACGTGGTGCGGATCAACCGCTCCGCGGCGGTCGTCAAGGGCGGGCGTCGCTTCAGCTTCTCGGCCCTGGTGGTCGTCGGCGACGGCAAGGGCCGCGTCGGCGTCGGCTACGGCAAGGCCAACGGCGTCCCCAACGCCGTCGAGAAGGGCGTCAAGGAAGCCAAGAAGAACATGTTCCGCGTGCCCCTCGTGGACGGTTCGATCCCTCACTCGATGAAGGCTCGCTACCAGGCCAGCCAGGTCATCCTCGAGCCGGCCTCCCCTGGAACCGGTTTGATCGCGGGGGCCTCGGTCCGCGCGGTCTGCGAGGCGGCCGGGATCCGCAACATCCTGACCAAGTGCCACGGCTCGGGGAACCCGATCAACGTGGTCAAGGCGGTCGAGGCGGGGCTCCGCAACATGCGGACCCGCAAGGATGTCGAGACCCTGCGCGGCGTCAAGCTCGACCCGGATGCGGGCAGCTGGAAGATCAAGCAGAAGAAGAAGGCCAAGGCCGGCGGCTCCAAGAAGAAGCAGGCCGCCGAGCCGGCGAAGGCGGGCCAGGAATGAACCTCAACGACGTGAACGGCAAGGTCGCCGGCCGCGGCAACCGCCGTCGGATCGGTCGTGGTCCTGGCTCCGGCTGGGGCCAAACCGCGGGTCGCGGCGACAAGGGCGCCCAGTCGCGCTCGGGCTGGAGCAAGAAGCTCCACATGGACGGTGGTCAGATGACCTTCGTCCGCCGGATCCCCAAGCGCGGCTTCACCAACGCGCAGTTCCGCCGGGACTGGGCTTTCGTGAACCTGAGCGACCTCAACGCCTTCGAGGAGGGCGAGGTGGTGACCCCCGAGGAGTGCCTCAGGCGCGGGATCATTCCCAAGGTGCGCTCGGGCGTGAAGATCCTCGGCAGCGGGACCCTGGAGAAGAAGCTGACGATCAAGGCTCACCGCGCTTCCAAGAGCGCGAAGGCCGCGATCGAGGCTGCCGGCGGCACGCTGGAGCTGATCCCCGCCAAGGGGGACGAGGCCAAGTCGCGCTGGAAGGCCAAGCGGGGCCAGGGCAAGAGCGCCCAGCGCCGCAAGCGGGCCCAGGAGCGGGACGCCTAATCGGAGCGGGTCGCCTAGGCGACCCGCTCGTCTTTTGGCCAGAGGTCAGCCGCGCGAGCCGCGCCCCCGACCTCTGCCGCTGCTCCGCTCTGGGGGGCGAGAGGGTCCCAAGCGATCCCTCCGCCCCTCTCTCGGTATCTAGGGAGTCGACCTCCCTCGGCTTCAGTCTGATTTCCCTCAGCTGCAGAGATTCTTCGGCGCACGATCCTCCTCAACGGGTCCATTGCCGTTTAGACTCTGCCCCCTCAAGACTCGATCCCCCGGACCAGTCGCCCGCTCTGAGCGCCCACCCTCGCGCTCAGTCGGACTAGCCCTCCGAGGCGAGAACGAGGAGTCGCATGCTCTCGGCGTTCCGCAACATCTTCAAGATCCCGGATCTGCGTAACAAGATCCTGATCACCTGCGCGTTCCTGGTCCTCTATCGGGTCGGTTCGTTCATCACGCTGCCCGGGATCGACTCGGCGCAGCTCTCGGCGATGCAGAACTCGTCGGGCGGTCTGCAGGACCTGATGGCGCAGATCAGCATGCTCACGGGCGGCCAGCTCGCCCAGTGCACGCTCTTCGCGCTGGGGATCATGCCCTACATCTCGGCGTCGATTATCTTCTCGCTGCTCGTGAAGGTCATTCCGGCCCTCGAGGCGATGCAGAAGGAAGGTCAGACGGGCCGCCAGAAGATCAACCAGTACACGCGCTACGCGACGGTTGGTCTGTGCTTGATCCAGTCGGTGTTCATCATCATGTGGATCAAGCAGAACAACCTGGCCTACGAGCCGGACCTCGGCTTCTGGCTGCTCACGATCCTCGCGCTGACCACCGGCACCGTGTTCTTGATGTGGGTGGGCGAGCAGATCACCGAGTTCGGCATCGGCAACGGGATCAGCCTGATCATCATGGCGGGCATCATCGCCGCCATGCCGGCCGCGATCGGCAACTTCATCATCGACATCTCCAACGCCGCCCAGGCGGGCGAGAACGTGCCGATGCAGGTGCTGAAGTTGGTGGTCTTCCTGGGGCTCTTCGTGGGCGTCGTGGCCGCGGTCGTGATCATGCACCGGGGCCAGCGGCGGATCGCGCTCAGCCACCAGAAGTTCGCCCGCGGGCAGAAGGTCTACGGCGGCCAGCGCCACTACCTGCCGATCCGCGTCAACATGGCCGGCGTCATGCCCGTCATCTTCGCGGACTCGCTGATCCTCTTCCCGACCGCGCTCTTCAGCCAGTTCCTGCCCGGCCTGAACGATTTCCTCAGCCGGGGTGACTCCTTCTGGTACATCGCGCTCTACATCACGATGGTGATCTTCTTCACCTTCTTCTGGGTTTCGCTGACCTTCAGCCCCCAGGAGCTGGCGCAGAACCTCAAGGAGCACGGCTCGTTCATTCCGGGCATTCGCCCCGGCAAGCGGACCGAGGAGCACCTCGAGGCGATCATGAACCGGATCACCTTCGTGGGCGCCGTGTTCCTCGCTTTCATCGGTCTCTTCCCGACCGTGATCAGCGTGGCCATGGGGATCAACATGCTGCTGGCGAGCTTCCTCGGCGGCACGGGCCTCCTGATCGTCGTGGGCGTCTCGCTCGACCTCGTCGAGAAGATCGAGTCGCACCTGCTCATGCGCCACTACGAGGGCTTCATGAAGACGGGTCGCGTCCGCGGCGGCGGCAACCTGGCGGGCGGGGCCTAGCCTCTCCCGAGTGCTGCTTCGCCCACGGCGCCCGCAGCCCAAGACGCCGGACGAGCTGGCGCGGATGCGTGAGGCGGGACGCATGGTGGCGGAGGTCCTCCGCCACCTCGCGGACCTGCTCGAGCCGGGCGTCACCACGGGCGACCTCAACCAGGCTGCGCTCGCCAAGATGGACGAGCTGGGCGCGGACCGGCCCAGCTTTCTCGGCTACCACGGCTTCCCCGCCGCGATCTGCACCTCGGTCGACGAGGAGGTCGTGCACGGGATCCCTGGCCGCTGCAGGCACCGCGGCGGGGAGGCACCCGACCGACCTCTGCGCGGCGGCCAGGTGATCTCCATCGACTGCGGGGTGGTCTATCAGGGCTACCACGGCGACTCGGCGGTCACGCTGCCGGTGGGCGCGATCGCCCCCGAGACCGAGGCGCTGCTCGACGCGTGCCGGTCCGCGCTCTGGGCAGGCATCGAGCAGGTGCGCCCGGGCGCTCGCCTGACCGACATCGCCCGCGCGATCCAGGGCAGCGTGCGCGCTGCCCCCGTCCGCTACGGGATCGTGGAGGACTACGTCGGGCACGGGATCGGGCGCAACCTGCACGAGCCGCCCAACGTCCCCAACGTGCTCAGCTTTCACCTCCGCCGCAACGACCTGGTGCTCGAGCCGGGGCTCGTGATCGCGATCGAGCCGATGCTCGCGCTCGGGAGCAAGCGCACTCGCACCCTGCGGGACGGCTGGACGGTCGTGACCAAGGACGGGCGCCCGGCGGCCCACTTCGAACACACGGTGGCCGTGACAGCGGAGGGCTATGAAGTCCTCACCAAGCGGGCCGACGGCCTCATGACCCATTAGGTCCGTTCCACGCGCTGGAACGCCTCGTGGGGGCGCGGGCCGGGCGCGATTGCTGTATTCTCGGCGCGCGCAGCAGAGCGCGAGGAGGCGTCGCGTGTCAGACGATCTGACCAAGGTTCCGCCAGGCAGTAAGCACGTTCAGGTGCTAGGCAACCCTGACTTTGGCTCCATCGAGGTCGACCTGCAGCCCGGTCAGGCGATCTTGACCGAGGGCGGGGCGATGGCCTACATGTCGCCTGGGATGGAGGTCAAGACTCGCCTGATGGGCGGCTTCTTCCGCTCCATGATCCGCAGGATCTTCGGCGGCGAGTCGCTCTTCGTGTCGGAGTACAGCCACCCCCAGGGCGGCGTGCTCGCGATCTCCCCGGCGGTCCCGGGCAAGGTCGTGCACCGCGTGATGCGGGGCGAGACGATCATGCTCCAGGGCGGCGCCTTCCTCGCTTGCGACCCGCGGATCTACATCGGGACCAAGTTCGGCGGCTTCCGCGCGCTCTTCTCGGGCGAGGGGGCCTTCTTCCTCGAGGTCAGCGGACAGGGCGACCTGTTCTTCAACGCGCACGGGACGATCGTCGAGCACGACGTGGACGGCGACTTCGTGGTGGACACCGGTCACATCGTCGGCTGGGAGCCGACCCTCGACTGGACGGTCACGGGCATGGGCGGGCTGAAGTCCACCCTCTTCAGCGGCGAGGGGCTCGTGCTCCGCTTCCGCGGTCGCGGCAAGGTCTGGCTGCAGACCCGCACGATCGGCGGGCTGGCGGGCTGGCTCTCGGGCTACGTCTGGTAAGGGAGAGCAGGATGGCCAAACTCGAAGTCCTCAACCCTGGCTCCTTCGCATCGGTGAAGGTCCACCTCGCCCCGGGCGAGCGCTTCATCAGCGAGTCCGGGATGATGGTGCGCAGCACCGCCAACGTCAGCTACGACATCACGGCCAAGCCCAAGGGCAAGGGCGGGATGCTGGGCGCCCTCAAGCGGATGCTCGGCGGCGACTCCTTCTTCATGAGCACCTACCACGCCTCGGGCGAGGGCTACGTGGTCGTGGCGCCCACCCTGCCCGGCGATTGCTACGTGATCGACCTCGAGCCGGGCGCGGCGCCCTGGATGTGCGCCGGCGCGTCCTACATGGCGAGCGGCCCCGAGGTCGCGCTCGACACCCAGTTCCAGGGCCTGAAGGGCTTCTTCAGCGGCGAGAGCCTGTTCTACGTCGAGCTCTCGGGCTCGGGTCCCGCGGTCGTGAACGCCTTCGGGCGGATCCGCGAGGTGGAGGTCAACGGCTCGCTGATCGTGGATACCGGCCACGTGGTCGCCTTCCAGAAGAGCCTCAGCTACGAGATCACCAAGGCGGGATCGTCCTGGTTCCAGAGCTGGCTGGCGGGCGAGGGCCTCGTGATGAACTTCAAGGGGCGCGGGAAGATCCTCGTCCAGAGCCACAACCCGAGCGAGTTTGGCGGCGCCGTCGGCCCGCTCCTGCCCCCGCGGCAGGGCTAAGGAGGAGACGCCATGAAATACGAGATCGTCGGCGGCGTCAGCTATCCCGCCCTGGAGGTGACCCTCGACCCAGGCGACCAGCTCGTCTCGGAGTCCGGGGCGATGGCGTGGATGGACCCCCACGTCAAGGCGGAGACCAACATGCGCGGCGGGCTGCTCGGGAGCCTCAAGCGCAAGCTGCTCACGGGCGAGAGCCTGTTCCAGAACACCTACTCGGTCGAGGGCAGGCCGGGGTTGATCGCCTTCGTGCCGGGCCCCATGGGCTCGATCGTCGACTACGACCTCGACGGCGAGCTCTTCCTGGAGAAGGGCGCCTACCTGGTCTCGACCCCCGGCGTCGAGCTCCAGACCAAGTTCGAGGGGCTCAAGGGCCTGTTCAACGAGGGCGTGTTCACGCTGCGAGCGGTGGGGAAGGGCAAGCTCTTCTTCAACGCCTACGGGGCGATCGACGAGGTGATGGTCGACGGGGACTACATCGTCGACAACGGCTACGCCGTGGCCTGGGAGCCGACGCTCTCCTACAAGGTCACCAAGGGCAAGCAGAAGATCCGCAGCTTCCTGTTCGGCGATCAGCTCTTGCTGCACTTCAAGGGCCGCGGTCGGGTGTGGTGCCAGTCGCACGACCCGCGCAGCCTGGCCAACTTCATGCACCCTTACCGTCGGGTCCAGACCAACAACTAGCCGTGCAGGGCCAGCTCTATCACGGTCAGCTCCTCGGCGTCCCGGTCAGCCTGACCGTGGGGGAGCAGGGCTTCAGCCTGCGCACGCAGCAAGACGGGCTGCTGGAGCTGCCCTTCGCTGAGGCCTCCATGAAGGCCGGTGGGGACGGGGACATCTACCTGATCCTCGGCTGGCCCAACGGCGCCGAGATCTACTTCGACCGTCGCCAGGACCCGATCGCGCAGCTGCGCGCGCACTCGGCCCCCTTCGCCTTCGTCGCTCAGCTCGAGCAGCTGGACGCGAAGACGACCGTCGCCTCCCGCTCTCGCTTCGCCAAGACCGCGGCCGTGATCGGCACGATCGTGACCGCCCTGGTGCTCTGCTTGTTCAACCTGCCGACCTTCGTGATGTGGGCGATCCCGCCCTCGGTCGAGGTCAGCCTGGGGCAGTCGGTCAAGAAGGACCTGAAGCTGAAGCCGACCCAGGCGCCGATCCTCCAGGAGACGGTCGAGGAGATCGGTCGGCGGCTCCTGGCCGCGGCGCCGAACCAGCCCTACCCCTTCGAGTTCCACGTCAGCGATGACCCGATCCCCAACGCCTTCGCGACCCCCGGCGGGGTGGTGGTCGTCAACACCGGCCTGATCGAGATCCTGGACGGACCGGACGAGCTGGCCGGGATCATCGGCCACGAGATCTCGCACGTGCTCCAGCGCCACGGCCTGCGCCAGGCGGTCAAGAGCCTGGGCACCTACGGCGCGCTCGCGATCCTCACGGGCGGGAGCGAGACGGTCAGCATGCTCTCGACCTCGATCCTGTCCAAGGCCTACTCTCGCGGCGACGAGAACGATGCGGACGAGAAGGGGCTGGAGCTGGTCTACAGGGCCAGCATCGACCCGCACGGCGTCCCCAACGCGCTCGAGAAACTGCACCGCTACATGGAGGCCCAGGGCTACGGAGACGGCGGCGGCTATCTCTCGACCCACCCCGCGACGGGCGAGCGGGTGGCGCTGATGCGCCGCCGCGCGGACGCCCTGCCGGCCCGGATCTACGAGCCGATCGAGGTCGACTGGGACGAGGTCAAGACCGCGGCCAGCGCCGTCAGCGGAGGGTAGCGTGCGGGGACGCCTCTTCGTGGGGACCGGCGCCGACAGCGAGCCCGTCGAGGTCTCTGCCCTCAGCGCGCATCTCGTGGTCGCCCCGCGGGATCGGCCCGAGTTCAGCCTCCCCTTCGCCGACGCTCAGATCGAGCTCGCGGGAGACCGGGGGAGCTTCATTCTGTTCCGCTTCGTCCCCGGCGAAGAGGGCGGCGAGCGCTACGAGGTGTGGGTCGAGCGCGAGGGGATCGTGTGGCACCTCGAGCAGGGCGGCGCGCCGCCGCCGATGGTCGACTACATCCGCAGCCTGCTCTCGGACGACAACCGCTGGAAGGGGCTCGAGATGCTCGGGCTGCTCGGCTGCGGGGGCGGCTTCTTCTTGCTCCCCTGCCTCTGGGGCGCGGTCAAGTTCGGCCTCTTCGCCCTCCTCGGCTTCTAGCCCGACAGGCTTCAGGCTGCGCCTCGCTACTTCGCATCCTCGCGGGCGCGATAGGCGCGCCCGAGCGCCTGGACCTGCGC
>CALDQK010000237.1 GCA_937911525.1 uncultured bacterium | reverse complement strand
TTGCCTCTGACTTGAGATCACGTGTTGACACGGCGGTGTTCATAGGAGCCCGGATCCTGAACGAGTCCGAGCTTGCGAGGACCGTGCAGGGCCAGGCTAGCCCCAGGCGAAGCCAAGGCCGTGACGCCGCTGCTGGGGGCGCTGAAGGACGCCCACGTGTGGCTGCAGCTCCCTGGCGGTGAGCGCGTCGCCCCTTGGGGCGAGACGCCGAAGCGCAACTTCGACTACCGCTGGGTCGCCTCCAAGCTCAGGGGCGTGGTCCAGATCGGGCGGATCGGCTTCGTCGGGCACACCAGCGAAGGCTTCGGCTACGTGGCGATCGGCACGCTCCAGGGGGACCCCAAGCTCTTCGCCCAGCTGCGCGCGCAGGTGGCCGAGCTGCGCGAGGCGCCGGGGATCCTGATCGACCTGCGCGGGAACGCCGGCGGCGACGAGCGCTACGCGCAGGCGATCGCGAGCCTGCTCTGCGACGAGCGTCACCCCTACGCCAAGTCACGGGTCCGGGCGGGCAAGTCCCCGCTGAGCCTGAGCGCGCCGCGGACTCGCTACATTCAGCCCGCGCCCAAGGACTCCTACCGCAAGCCGATCGTGTGCCTGACGGGGCCGGTGTGCATGAGCAGCGGCGAGGGCTTCGTGGCCATGTTCCGCGCCATGCCCCACGCGACCCTGGTCGGACAGCCGACCCGCGGCGCGAGCGGCAACCCCAAGCGGATCCCGCTGCCCAACGGCGTCGACGTGTCCTTCTCGACCTGGATCAACATGGCGCCGGACGGCGAAGTGCTCGAGGGCAAGGGGATCGCGCCCGACGTCGTGGTCGAGCACGAGGGGGAGGGGGACCCGACCTTCAGCAAGGCCCTCGCGCTCCTGTCCGAGAAGGTCGAGGCGGCGCAGAAGGCCGCCGAGGAGGCCGAGGCCGGCAAGGGAAAGCCGCAGCGGAAGGACCAGCGCCACTAGCCTGTCACCAAAGCGACCATTTCGTCTTTGACAGGACGGAGGGCTCTGGGGCAGGCTGCGCGCATGGACGACGACCTGAGCCGCCTGAGCGAGCACCTCGCCAACAACCTCCGCTTCGTGCGCCAGAAGCGCGGGATCACCCAGGGCAAGCTGGCCCAGCTGTGCGAGGTGCCGCGCTCGACGATCGCCAACCTCGAGACGGGGAGCAGCAACCCGACCCTCTCGGTGCTGGCCAAGCTGGCGCGCTCGCTCCACCTCTCGCTCGAGGAGCTGCTCTCGCCGCCCAAGGTCCGGGTCCAGCACTTCCCGGCCGACGCGGTGCCGGTCCAGAAGCGGGCCCGCGGGAAGGCGCGCGTGCACAAGCTCCTGCCGCACCCGATCCCGGGCATGGAGATCGACCGCTTCGAGATCGAGCCCGGCGCGCGCCTGGTCGGCGTCCCGCACCGGATCGGCACCCAGGAGTACCTCTGCTGCGAGCGCGGGCGAATCACCCTGAGCGTCGAGGGGGAGCGGATCGAGCTCCGCGCGGGCGACGTGGCCGCCTTCCCGGGCGATCAGGCACACAGCTATCACAACCCCGGCCGCCAGGAGGCGATCGCCTTCTCGGTCGTGACCCTCGCCCCCTTGCCAGGAGCGGTGGCCGAGTAGAGGGCTAGCGGAGGGACTCTGGGCTGGTGGGCTGCTGGGCGCTCTTGGCGGCGGGGGCCGGCTGGCGGGGCGCCTCGACGGGGGCCGCGCTCTGGAGCCAGGCGTAGACGCCGATCAGGGCGGCGAGGACCAGGGCCGCCGCCAGGGTCTCCCAGGCAGCGGTGCTCCAGCCGGTCTTCCCAGCCACGCGGGTGCTCTCGTTCGACATGTTCGAGCTCCTTCACCTCCCCGGCGGATTCATGGTGGCACAAGACCACGCAACGCGCAGGAGGTAGCGAGAGGCCGGGTCCTCTCGTATCGTCCTTGCTCTTGAACGCGGAAGTGGCCTCGTGAGTTCCCATACGGAGCCGAGGCCCCAACCGTTGGGGGCAGAGTGCAATACGGCGAGCGGCTCGGGAGCGGGACCGATCCAGGGCGTGCAGAGCCCTCGATCGGCCTGATCCAGACCGAGAGCGTCGCGGCGGGCTACCAGGTCGCCGACGCGGTCGCCAAGGTCTCGCCCGTCGAGCTGCTCTGGGCCAGGACCGTCTCGCCCGGGCACTTCGTGGTCCTCTTCGCGGGCGACGTGGCCGAGGTCGACTCGGCCTACGAGCGCGGGCTGGAGGTCGGCGGCGACTCCGTGCTGGACGCGATGCAGATCCCCAACGTGCACGTCGACCTGGTCCCCGCGATCCGCGGGCCGCGCCAGCTCGAGCTCGACGAGGCGCTCGGGATCGTCGAGTGCCGCGGCGTGGCCACCGCCGTGCTGGCCGCCGACGCGGCGGCCAAGGCGGCCTACGTCGACCTGGTCGAGGTCCGCTTGGCGATGCACCTCGGCGGCAAGGGCTTCTTCCTGCTCGCAGGTGAGGTCGGCGACGTGGAGGAGGCGGTCGCGGTCGCCTCGGACCTGGCCCGCTCGCGCGAGGCCCTGATCCACCAGGTCGTGATCCCGCGCGTCAGCCAAGAGCTGCGCGAGCACTTGTAGAGACCGAGTCCGACGCGGAGTCCGACGCCGAGTCCGACGCCGAGTCCGACGCCG
>CALDQK010000236.1 GCA_937911525.1 uncultured bacterium | reverse complement strand
CTGAGGAAGCCCTTGAGCTGATCGAGCCCGCCGACCTCCTCGAAGCCCTCCTCCCAGCGGATCAGCTCGAGCACGCCGGAGGTCCGCACCGACTGCTCCTTGGCCCGCAGCACGAGGGGGATCGCGTCGGCGCCCAGCTCACCGTGCTCGCCGGCGGCGAGGGCCAGGCTCTGCTCGAACTCCCGCAGGGTCATGCCCTGGGCCGAGCGGATCAGCTCCTCCCGCTGGCGCGCGTCGAGAGCGCTGGGGAGCTTGCCGGTGGCCAGGATCTCCTCGAGGTGGGCGTCGAGCTCGGCGCGGGTCGGGAGCGGCACGTCGACGACCGTGACCTCCTTCTCGAGCTCCATCGGCAGGCGCAGGCGCGGGGCCAGGATGACCAGGGTCGTCTTGCTCGCGACCAGGGCCTGGCTCAGCTCGCGCAGGCGGCGCCGGATCGGGGCCTTCTCGAGGTGCGCGTGCAGGTCGAAGAGCACGTAGAGCGAGCCGTTCTTGGCCGCCTTGTCCCGCCCCTCGCGGACCTCGTAGAGGATCCGCGCCAGGACGGCGGCGGGCTCGCGCGCCCGGCGGTCCTCGGCCTCCTGGCGCTCGTGGCTGAGCGCCACGTTGCGGACGCCCTCGGTCTCGCTCCACACGTAGCAGCGCTTGCGCTGCGCGATGGCGACCTGCTCCAGCTCGCGCAGGACCCGCTCCTCCTCCCAGCTCACCAGGTAGAGGATCGGGAAGCGGGCGCACACGTAGGACTGGATCTGGCGGGCCAGGGGCGAGAGCTCGCTCCCCTTGGGGGCCTTCTTGCGAGGCGCGCGCTTCTTGCTCAATGGAGGCTCTCCACCAGCCGCGCGACCCACTCCTCATACTGCGGGGTGGCGCGGGGCACGGTCTCGAGCCGGTAGCCGCGGAACATCTGCGGTCGGTCCGCGGGCCCGAGGTGGAGCCGGGCCGTGAGCACGAAGCGCTGCTCGAGGTCGTAGTGGCCGCCCTCGCGGCGGACATAGCTCTCGCCGACCCGCACGCCGCGCAGGAGCACGCCTTCGTCGACCAGCTCCTGGATGCGCGGGTCGACGGCGACCTGGGTCCCGACCGGGGTGTCGTCGCCGTCGAGCAGGACCAGGATCACCTTGCCGCGCTTGCGCCGCAGCTCGAAGGTCGCGTGCTCGTCGACGGTCGCGCCCCGGGGGAGCACGAAGCCCTGCTCCTCGCTGAGGGCGTCGCCGAGCCGCCCGCGCAGCTCCTCGTTCAAGTCGGCGGCGAGCTGCCAGCCCAGCTCGCGCACGGTGACGGGGGTGAACTTGGCCGCGAAGGCCAGGGGGTCCACCGCAGGCGAGACCGGGCAGAGCGCGTTGCGGCCGCGACCCCCGACGAACTCGGCGATCTGCTCCAGGTCGAAGAGCACCCGTCCGTCCTCATCGATCGAGGCGAAGGTCCAGACGTGGCGCTCCTTGCCGTCGTCGAACTCCCAGTCGCGGGGGGTGACGCGCAGCCGGGCGCCGAGGCAGCCCAGCCGGCGGACCTTGTCGTCAGGCTTCCCGCCCCGGCAAGGCGAGGCCTCGGTCAGGAAGCCGGCGCACCAGAGGACCTCGTGGACCTCCTTGAGGGGCACCTCCTCGCCCTTGAGGTAGCAGGTGACGCGATCCTTCCAGGGCTGGAGCGCCGTGAGCGCCTCCCAGGCCTCCTTGACCTGCCCCGCGCGGAACAGGTTGCGGTAGAGGATCTTGCCGCCAGGCTCCAGCAGCTCCTTGAAGCGGCCTTGCTGGCGGAGCGTCGGCAGGCGCCGCAGGAAGCGGTCGCGGGCCAGGACCCCGTATTCGAGGGCGAGGTACCAGCCGCGGTCGGCCCAGCGGCTGCCCTCTGCCTCGGGTTGGGCGGGTTGGGCGGGTTGGGGGGGGGG
>CALDQK010000235.1 GCA_937911525.1 uncultured bacterium | reverse complement strand
GACTGCGAGGGGCCTCGATCGGGGCGAAGTCGCTAGCGCAGCCAGCGCAGGCGACGCTCAGGACCGCCGCGAGCGAGGTGGCGAGTCGCTGGGCTCTCACTCGCCCTCCTCTTGTGCGGACTCGTCAGGGCTCAGGTCCCTCAGCTCGGTCCGGGCCAAGTCCGTCAGGACCGTGCGCGCGAGGTGTTCGTGCATCCTCAGCTCCGCTTGCCCCGCGGGATCGCGCTCGAGCACCTCGAGCGCCTGACATAGCTCCTCGCTCAGGGGCTGACCGGTGCGGCGGGCGTCGAGGACGAGGTCGAACAGGCCGAGGGCTCGCTCCAGGCTCATAGGCTGCTCGCTCATCCGGTCTCCTCCGCGGCGTCGCGCAAGCGTTCTCGCAGCGCCTTGCGCGCGTGATAGAGCTTGATCGACACGGCGTTCGGGGTCGTGCCGACCACGTCTGCGATCTCCTGACAGCTCAGGCCCTCCTGGTAGCGCAGCAGGACGACCTCCTGCTGCGAGGGGGGCAAGGCTCGGATCGCGCCCTCGAGCTGCTCCTCCCGCTCGGCCTTGGCCAGGCGCTTGGTCGGAGTCTCCTCCCGCCCCTCGCGGGGCAGGTCGCCCAAGGGTTGCAGGGTCGCCTGCTCCAGCTTCCGCCGGCGGAGATGGTTGCGCAGCAGGTTGATCCCGATGCCGAACACCCAGGAGCGGAGGGGGCGGCTGGGGTCGTAGTCGTCACGCTTGCTCCAGGCGCGGAGCAGGGTCTCCTGGGCCAAGTCGCGCGCGAGGTCCGGGTCGTTGAGGGTGCGCCGGAACATGGCTTCGAGCGCATGACCTTCGTCCTGAGCAAAGTCTCCGAGGAGCTCGCCGCGGTCGGGCTTCATGGAGCGCTCCCTCAAACCGTCAGCTGCTGGGTGCAGAGCTGGTAGTAGAGGCCTTCCTTGGCGAGCAGCTCCTCGTGGTTGCCTTGCTCGAGGATCTCGCCGTTGTCGAGCACGAGGATCTTGTCGGCGTTGCGAACCGTGCTCATGCGGTGCGCGATCAGGATCGCCACTCGGTCCCTGAGGAAGTCGCTCGTGTTCTCGGCGATGGTGGCCTCCGACTCGGTGTCGAGCGCGCTCGTCGACTCGTCCATGATGAGGATGTTCGGGCGGCGGTAGAAAGCCCGGGCCAGGGCGATCCGTTGCCGCTGCCCCCCGCTGAGGCGGCCTCCGCCTTCCCCGACCTCGGTCTGGTAGCCCAGCGGCATCGCTGAGACGAAGTCGTGCGCGGCGGCCATGCTCGCGGCGCGCACGACGGCTTCGTAGTCGGGGTTGGTGTCCCCGGCGGCGATGTTCTCGAGGATCGTGCCGCGGAAGAGGTAGGAGTCTTGAGGCACGGTCGACACGCTGCGGCGGAGGTGCTGCGGGTCGAGCTCGCTGAGGTCGATCTCGTCGATGAAGATCCTCCCCTCGGTGATCGGGTAGAGGCCGAGCAGGAGGCGCGCCAGGGTGGTCTTGCCCGAGCCGCTGCGGCCCACCAGCGCCAGGGTTTGGCCGGGAGCCAGGTCGAAGCTGACGTTGCGCACGATGTAGGGCGAGTCCTTGGCCCCGTAGCGGAAGAACACGTTCTCGTAGCGGATATAGCCCTTCAGCTGCTGCGGCTTGGTCAGGTTGGCGTTCGCCGCCACCTCGCGCGGTGTGTCGAGGATCTCACCGAGGCGCTCGGCGGAGACGTTGGCCTCCTGGAACTCGTCGATCAGGCCCACGAAGCCGAGGATCGGCTGATAAACGTGGTCGACCATCATGGTGAAGGCCAGCAGCTGACCGATCGACATGTTGCCGTCGATCACCTGTAGGACTCCGATGTAGAGGACCGTGACCTTCGTCAGCTTGTCGAGCAGCGCGGTCAGGCTCTCGAAGCCGAGCTCGATCATCTCCTCGGCGTAGGAGAGGTTCTCGGCGCGGGCGAAGCGGCCCTCCCATTTGCCGCGCACCTTGCGCTCGATCCCGAAGGACTTGACCGTCTCGATTCCGTTGAAGGTCTCGATCAGCGTCGACTCGGTGCGGCTCTCGGCGATCGAGTTGCGGCGTGTGAAGCCCGCCATGACCGGGGCCGAGACGATCGTCAACCCGACGAAGGGGAGCACGAAGAGCAGCGTGACCACGGTCAGGGTCACGTTGTAGTAGAGCATTACGCCCAGGTAGCCGACGAGCAGCAGCAGGTCGATGGCGATCTCGATCGGCTTGCCGAGGAGCACCTCCTTGATCTCGTCGCTGTCCTCGAATCGGCTCAGGATGTCGCCGGGGCGCTTCAGTCCGAAGAAGGAGAGCGGGAGGTGCAGGAGGTGCACCATCACCATCGCCATCATGCCGTGCTGGAGCCGCGTGCTCACGAAGGTGATCACGTAGCTGCGCACCGCCCCGATCGCGATCTGCCCCAGGAAGAGGAGCGCGGCGGCGAAGGCGAGCAGGTTCAGGAGCGAAGCGGACTTGGTGACGGCGACTCGGTCGGTGATCTGCTGCGTCAGGATCGGAACCGTCAGGCCGAAGATCTGTAGCGCGAGAGCACAGGCGAAGATCTCCAGGATCATCAGCTTGTGCTGCTTGAGGGGCTCGACGAAGCGGCCCCAGTGGATCCGTGACTCCTCCACAGCGGCGATCGCGGTCGTCGGCTCGAGAGAGATCGCGCGCCCGGTGTAGCCGCGCTCGAACTCCGCGCGCGTCAGCTTGACCTTGCCCTCGGCGGGGTCGCTGACCCACACGTGCTCGGACGAGATCCGGTAGACCACGATCCAGTGCACCCCCTCCCAGTGGGCGATCAGCGGGAGGCGCTCGTGGTGCTCGAGAGCCTCGACGCTGGCGGCCTTGCCGGTCGCGAGGAAGCCGACCTTGTTGGCGGCCTCCACGATGGACGCCATCGAGGCCCCCTGAGCGGTCACGCTCGCCAACGAGCGCAGTCGGGTCAGGTGAACCGTCTTGCCGTAGTGCTTGAGGATCATGGCCAAGCAGGCCGCGCCGCAGTCCATCTCCTCCTGTTGCTCGACGAAGGGGAAGCGCCGGATCGCGCCACGGCGGCGAGGGAGCACCTCGGCCTGAGCCTCCTCCTGCTCCTCGACCTCGTCGTCGAAGTCGATCACGGGGACCGACATCTCCATCAGGGTCAGCCCGCTTGGGGCCGCGACCCGCCCCGACTCGCTCGAGCTCGCCCCGCGCGAGGCGCGCTTGCTGCTCAGGCCAGCGGCCTGCCGCCAGCGCGCCTCGCGCCCCTGGAACAGGGACTTCAGCCCCTTCGACTTCTTGAACAGCTTGGTGAACAGGCCCGCCTCGACCCTCAACAGCTCCACGGGCTCCGGCGCCAGCGCCTCGAAGCCGACCGGATCGTCGAGCACATGGTCTTCCCCGAAGGCCTCGCCCTGCTCGACCACCGCCTTCCGCTCGCCGCCGGCGTGCAGTTCGACGCGCCCAGACTGGACGACGTAGAGCGCGGGGTGAGCGAGCGCGAGGGGGCCAGCCGGAGCGCTGATCGTTTCGAGGGCGCCGACGATCTGCTTGAAGTCCTTGGGCTTGAGCTGCTGCCCGACCTCCGTGCAGGTGCGCAGGAAGGTCTGGACGGAGCGGCTCCGCACGCACTGTTCGAGCTGGGCTGCGACCTCGGGCAGCCCCAGCAAGAGCGCGCGAAAGTCCTCTCGCGAGAGCGAGAGCAGGGTCGAGTCCAGCGAGGCGCGAGCTCCCGCGGTGCGCGGCACGTCCTGGAGGAGCGCGACCTCGCCGAAGTAGCTCCCTTGCCCGAGGTTGGCCAGGGTCAGGTCCTTGGCGCCGGGCTCGGGCTTGCGCGTGATCCGCACCTTGCCCGAGAGGATCACGTAGAAGGCGTCGCCCGCGTCTCCCTGCTCGAACACCTGCTCGCCGAGCGAGAGGTGAACCAGCTCGCAGCGCTCGGCGACACGTTTGAGCTCGCCCTCCTCGAGGACCGAGAACAGGACGACCTTGCGCAGCGTCTCGAGGACTTCGTCGCTCACGCCTGCCCTACTTCTCGATCGTCATGTCGCCCTTGAGGAGCGCTTCGAAGGGCTTGAGGAACAGGCTGAGCAGCGAGCGCCGCTCGGTCACGATCTCGACTTGAGCCGCGAGGCCGAGCCGGAGCGGGACCTCGTCGCCCTTGACCAGGACCGTGTGCTTGGCCGGGGTGACCTCGACGACGTAGGTCGGCTGACGGCCTCGCGGGGCCTGCCCCATGGCGTCGGGAGGGATCCGAGTCACCGTCCCCTTGAAGATCCCGTAGTCCTGATAGGGGTAAGCGGGATACTTGATCTTGACGTCCTGGCCGACCTGAATGTGCGCGATCTTGCTGTTGAGGATCGGGACGCGCAGGATCGGGTCGTCCCCGCTGGGCGCGATCCGCAGCATCTCCTGGCCAGTCTGAAACACCTGGCCGCTCTGCTTGACCAGGTTGGCGGTCACCGTCCCCGCGACGGGCGCGCGCACGACCACCCGCTTGAGCTCGTCGACCTCGAGTCCCGCCGGAATCGAGTCACGCATCTGGGTGACTTCGTCTCGCGCCTGCTTGAGCGCGTCCTTGCTCGCGCGGGTCTGGCTGGCCAGCTGAACCTCTGCCTGACGAATCGCGCCGCTGAGGCGCTCCAGCTCGCCCAGGCTCTCGCGAGCCTGCCGCTCGGAGCCGATCTGCGCCGCCTCGCCGTCCACCTTCAGCTTCTTCAGCTCGAGGGGTGCCTTCTCCAGTCGCGCCGCCTGCTCTCGCAAGCGCTGCTTGTTCTGGAGCAGGCGCAGCGACTGGAGGCGCACCTGATTCCGCGCTCCGTCTACGTCCTCGCCCGAGATCAGGCCCTTGGCCAGGAGGCTCTCCTTGGAGCGCAGCGCGGACTTGCTCTTCTCCAACTCGACCTCGGCGATTCGGATATCCGTCTCGGCCGCGCCGATCTGCGCCTGGAGGGCCTTGCGCTCGGCCAGCTTCAGCTCGAGCGCCACAGCCCGAGCTCGCGCCTTGGCTTGCATGTCGAGCAGGTTCATCGAATGCACCGCAGCGGCCGTCGCGAGGCGTCGTCGGGCGGACTCCAACCCCTTGCGCATCGCGGCCAGCTTGATGGGTTCGATCGTGTTGGCCTTGTCCCGCGCGGCGGCGAGGTTCCGCTCTGCGCGAGAGAGGTTGGCCAGGATTCCGCGCACCGGCGGGCTGTTGATCCGCAGCAGCACTTGGCCCGCCTGAACCGAGTCGCCCTCTTCGACGTGGACCTCGGCGACCTGCCCTTGAATGGGGCAGTGCACCGCCTTGCCGTTGTTGGGCGGGTCGAGGGCTCCCTCGCTCGTGACGATCAGCTCGACCTGGCTGAAGTGTCCCCACACGACGGCCGCGAGCAGGAGCAGGAACACCGAGTAGGCCAACCCCCGCGAAGCCAGGTTCGGCACGCGGAGCATGAACTCCTCCATGTTCACACCCAGAGAGGTGCGAATCTGGTCGCTCTCGTCTTCGCCTGGGGCTCGGGGGGCTAGCTCGTCGCTCACGCTCAGCCTCCGGCCTGCTTGGTGCAGAGGTGGTAATAGAGACCACCCAGCTCCATCAGGCTGCGGTGATCTCCCTCCTCGACGATCCGCCCTTCATCGAGCACGACGATCTTGTCCGCGTGGCGGATCGTGCTCATGCGATGCGCGATCACGACCGCCGTGCGGTCGTCGAGGAAGTTCAGCATGTTCTGCTGGATCGCGACCTCCGACTCGGTGTCGAGGGCGCTCGTCGCCTCGTCCATTACGAACACGCGCGGGTCGCGGTAAAGGGCGCGCGCGATCGAGATCCGCTGGCGCTGCCCTCCAGAGAGGCTCGCGCCGCCTTCGCCGGCCATGCTGTTGTAGCCGAGGGGCATCTTCTCGATGAAGTCGTGCGCGGCGGCGAGCTTGGCGCAGCGCTCGAGAGCCGTCGTGTCGACGACCTTGTGATCGAGGGTGATGTTCTCGCGGATCGTGGCGTTGAACAGGAAGGGCTTCTGCAGGATCGAGCCGACCGCGCGCCGGAGCGAGGTCGGCGAGACCTGGGCGATGTCGACCCCGTCGAGCAGGATCCGGCCCCCGTCTGGCTTGTGGTGGCGCGGGAGCAGCTTGGCGAGGGTCGACTTCCCCGAGCCGCTCCGGCCGACGATCGCCAGCGTCTGGCCGGCTGGGAGCTCGCAGCTGACGCCGTTCAGGATCCAGGGGCCGTCGGCGTCGTAGCGGAAGCGCACGTCCTCGAACACGATGTTCCCTTCGACGTGGCTCAGCTCGACGGCCTCGGTGGTGCCGGGCTCCTCCTCGGGCTCGCTGTCGAAGACCTCGCTCAAGCGCTCGAGGGCGACCTGGGCCTCCTGGACCTCGCTGACCACGCCAACGAGGTTCAGCAGCGGGTCGAACACATGCTGCGAGAGGGCGAGGAAGGCCATCAGCTGGCCCATGGTGAGCTTGCCCTCGATCACGGCGTGGGCGCCCAGCCAGAGCACGAGCAGCGTCCCGGCGTGGTGGAAGACCTGGGAGAGCGAGCCGATCCCGATCCCGAACATGGCCTGGTCCCAGTCCAGGTTCAGCTTGCGAGCGAGGGCCTCCTCCCACTTGGTGTAGACCTGTCGCTCCATGCCGAGCGTCTTGATGGTCTCGGCGCCGTGGATCGCCTCGATCATGGTCGCGTCCTCGGCCGCGTCGGCGTCGAACTGCAGCCGGTCGAAGCGCATGTTGATCGGCGCCTGAGCGAAGGTCAGGACGATCATTGGCAGCACGGTCAGGAGCGAGACGCCCGTCAGCGCAGGGCTGTAGGCCAGCATTGCCCCCAGATAGACCACGACCAACGAGCAGTCGAGGGCGACCCCGAGGGTCTGGCCCATCATCAGCTCTTTGATCTCTTCGTTGTCCTGGAAGCGCTGGACGAGGTCTCCGCTGCTGCGTGAGCCGAACCAGCTGAGGGGCAGGCGTAGCATGTGCGCGTAGAAGTTGCGCAGCATGGCGAAGCTGATCCGGCGCCCAATGTGCGCCATGATGTAGGTCCGCACCGCGCTGACCAGGAGCGCTCCGCCTGTAATGAGGAGCATTCCGAGCAGGATCACGTGGAGCAGGTCGAGGTCCTTGTGGACGACGACCCGATCGACGATCAGCTCGGTGAACTTGGGCGTGGCCAGCCCGAGCAACTGCAGGACGAGCGAGGCGAGGCCGAGCTGCAGGAGGAGCCCTCGGTGGGGCTTGAGGTAGCGAGCGAAGCGCAGCCACACCCAGCCCCCGGAGCGCGAGGAGACCTTCGGAGCGAGCTCGACGAACATCGCCATTCCGTTCCAGCGGCGCAGGAAGGCCTCGCGGCGAAACCTGCGCAGTCCGTGGGCTGGATCCGCGAGCCACACGTGCTGCTTGCTGACGCGATAGACGATCGCGTAGCTGGAGCCCTTGTCCCAGTGCACGACCAGCGGCAAGTCGCTGGAGAGGAGCAAGTCGTAGCTGGCGGGCGCGACCCGGGCGTGGAAGCCGAGCCGCTCCGCCACGTCCGCGAGCGGCTCGAGGCTCTGGCCCGTGGCGCGGGGGCGCGCCATGGCTGCGATCCGGTTGCTCTCCAACTTGAGGTCGAAGAAGCGAGCCAGCATGCTCATTGTGGCGACGCCGCACTCGAGCGGGTTGCCCTGGGCGACGAAGGGGAAGCGCGCGATGGCCAACCGCCGGCGAATCAGGGGCAAGCCGCCGAGGAAACCGGTCTCGTCCGCGCCGGCGGCGTCCTGGTCGGTGACGTCCTCTGGGTCCTCGTGCTCGCCCTCGAGCTGCTGCTCCTCGACGAAGTCGAGGTCCGCCAGCCGTCGCCAGCGCCGCTGGCGTGCCTCGAGGTAGCCCGGGAAGTCTTCGGCGGAGGAGCGGAGGGTCTGGAGTGCCTTGGGGCCGAGCAGGTAGAGCTCGCACTCCTCGCTGGCCTCGTAGTCAAAGTGTCGCTCGCCGACCAGGCGATCTGCGCCGACGGTCTCGCCTGGCTTGACCCGGGTGATCGTGGCGCTGCGACCCGCCCGGGTCCGCACGACCCCGAGCTCGCCGCTGGCGAGGACGTAGAGCGCGTCGTCCCGGAGTTCGAGGGCTTCACCGGCCGCGAGCCGCATGTGCTGCGCTTGACCGGAGAGGCGCTGCAGCATGGGACCCGAGAGCCCCCGCCCGAAGCTGGTTAGGGCCTGCAGGAAGGCCTTGAAGGTCCGGTCCTCGATCTGCCGCTGATAGAACTCTCGCAGCCCGGGCGACTTCTCGAGCACCGAGAGGAACACGTCGCGTTGGACCGTGATCAGGGTCGTCTTGGCCGCCGCGCGCGCGGTCGCCGTGCGCGGGACGTCCCTGACCAGGGCGATCTCACCGAAGCTCTGGTTCGCGCCGAGGGTCGCCAGGCTGACCTCGGAGCCGCCGGCCTGCTTGACGATCCGCACTCGACCCGAGTGGACCACGCAGAAGCGGTCCCCCGGCTGGCCCTCGGAGAAAATCACCTGACCGAGCAGATAGCGCTCGACGCGAGACGCTTCGGCGAGCTCCCGCCGCAGCTCTGGCGTCAGGTAGGAGAACTCCTTGACGCGCGCGTAGAGGCGTTCAGCGCCTTTCACGTTTGCTCCGGGCAGCGGAGCGCGCGCCGGCTCGAGAGCCGGCGGGCCCCGGGCGAGGGGACATGGATCCGTGGAGCCGCGCGAGCGCGGTCCCGCTACGACGGCACGATCCGCCCCGCTGTGCGCGGGCAGGCGCGCTCGTCAGCTAGCGCTACTCGTCGTCGTCTTCGCTGGTGTCGTCGACCGCGCCGAGGGCCTCCGAGACCGCTGCCGTCAGGAGCGCTTGCCGGAGCTCGTAGTCGACCTCCTCATTCCGCTCGGCTGGCTTCTTCTCTTCCAGCAGGTAGAGGCGCAGGGCAGCCGCCTCCTTGACCGTCTGGCCGACCTCGGCCGCCCAGAGCTTCGTGCCGACCTCCTCGCTCAACGAGCCGCGGGGAACCCAGCCCA
Source organism: uncultured bacterium (assembly GCA_937911525.1). GTDB lineage: Bacteria > Planctomycetota > J058 > J058 > J058 > NORP233. The sequence continues at coordinate 5,494 of CALDQK010000235.1, read as the reverse complement.
GGGCTCCGCCTCGTCCGGCAGAGTCGTCCTTACTGTGCTGGAGGGCGAGCTCGGCGAACTCTTCCTCCTCGTCCTCGATCTGCTGGGCGAGCTCATTGAGCAGGGGCTCGGACTCGACCTCGATCACGGACAGCCGCAGCTGGTCGTAGCCGTGCTTGATCTCGCTCCAGTAGTCATTGAGCGCCTCCTCGGGGATCGAGCCGAGCAGCTTCCCCTCGAGAGCCGAGGTCTCCACGAAGTGCTCGAGGTCTTCGAGCCCGAGGCCGTTCTCGTCGAGCCAAGCCTGGGCGTCCTTGGCCATGTAGAGGGCGTTCTCCTTGCGGAAGGCGTCCACGGCCCGCTGGAGCTCTTCGTCGCTGAGGCTGAGCTTGCTCTCGGCCGCCATGCGATGAATGACCTCCTGGCGGAGGAAGCTAGCGACCTGGTCGTTCCAAGCGTTCTTACAGACCATGTGCTTGACCACGTCGCTCGCTTGATAGGTGGTCTCGCCGACGCTGATGTCCTGTGGCACTCGGATAGCTCCCGTCTGAAAGGCTCTTCGTTGGCTCGGGTCAGAGGTTCCCACGCTTTTAACAACCGATTCGGACGAGGACTCAGTCAGCCGAACTCGGCGCGCTGAGGTTCCACCTCCACGAGATTGCTTTTACTCGACTTAGGTCAAGCTCCGAAAGATCCCCGGGTCTCGAGGTAATTACCCTGCAGATCGCGAGCGCCGTGGCGCTCATAGAACGAACTACACGGAGTTGGACATGCCGCGCACCGAGTTGAAGGATCTTGCCCAGGAGCTGAGCCAGGACGAAATGGAGGCCCTCACCGGTGGCTTCCGTCGCCGCCGCCGTCCGCGTCGCCGTGGTCGAGGTCGAGCGCTCCTGCGCCGGCGCCTGCGCAGCCGGATGCGCTTCTACGCGCAGCGCTACGCGGCGCACCGCCGCATGGCCCACCTGCACGCTCGTCGCGCGCACGCGTATCTGCGCGCCTGGAGGAGCACCGCCGCGATCTACCGGCGCGTCTAGTCCAGCCCAGCCCTGTTCTGGTCACCCGCAGCCCCCTCCCAGAGGGGGCTGTTTGGTTCCGGAGCAGCCCCTCGACCCGCGGTGGATCAAGGTCGGGCAGAGCGTCTCTCCCCCTTGCTTGCGCCCCGCTGAGCATCGGTTAGTCTCGCCGACTCGCATAGGGGCCCGACGGCCCAAGGACGACTGATTTGGCCAGGGAAGACAGCATTACGCTCGAAGCGACCGTTCGGGAGGCGCTCCCGAACGCCACCTTCCGCGTCGAGCTCGAGAACGGTCATGAGGTCCTCGCGAGGGTCTCGGGCAAGATGCGCAAGTTCTTCATTCGCATCTTGCCGGGCGACAAGGTCCTGGTCGAGCTGTCCCCCTACGACCTCACCAAGGGTCGCATCGTCTTCCGCGAACGCTAGGAGCGCTCAGAAGGGCTGCGGCCCCTCTGGTCTCCTCGCCGTCGGCCGGTCCCACCGACCACGGATCTCCCGATAGATATCTGGCTCTGATTCGACGCTCTCGGGCTCCGGTTGCGCGTTGATATCGGTGATTGAAGTCGGGCGGCTCCAGAGGTCGGCCGCGCGCTGGCGGGCGCGCGGCGCCTGGCTGATTCGCGCGCGCTGACGGGCTCGCCGACGGCCGCCGCGCTCGCGCACGCGGTGGAGCATTCGCTCGCGCGCCGTCGAGTTGCACTCGCCCTGGGTGCAGCCGTTGCTGCGCAGCCCGCACTCCTCGCAGGTGAAGCCGCTGATCACGATCCGGGCGGGTCCGGCGTCGCCGACCACGGGTAGCCCGCGCCGCCCCTCGCAGCCGAAGGTCGTGCACTTGCCCAGCTCGGCGTAGCACTCGTCGTGCATGACCGTGCTGCAGCCCTCGCAAGAGACGCGGTCGTCGCTCTCGAGGCTGTCCTTGCAGTAGGGGCAGAAGCGCTCGCTCCAGTCGATGTCGTCGGCGGAGCGGAAGTTGACGGTCAGCGCCGGCGCCTTCTTGAGCGTCTCCTCCACTCCGCGCAGGAGGGCGGTCAGCGGCCGCAGCAGGCGCTTGACGCGCTCGGGCGCCAGGTCCCGGTCGCGGCCGGGTCGCTCGACCTCGACTCGATCTCCGGCGATCTCGAGGCGGCGCACGTCGAGGTCCTCGAAGAGCTGGCCGAGGGCCCGCTTCACGTCGCGGTTGCTGAGGACCTGGCCCGCGCGGGCGGTGCTCTGGGGGGTCTCGCCCTGGTAGGCCGCGTGGTAGCCGCCCTCGGGGAGCGCGACGACTCTCAGCTCGAGGTCGTGCAGGCCCTCGAAGCTCTCGGCGAAGGCGTAGAGGGTCAGCCCGTCCTCGGGCGCGCCGAGCTCATTGATCTCGCTGATCTCGACCCGCACCGCGCGGCCGGCGAAGGTCCCTTGGACGCCCTGGCGGTAGCCGGTGCGCACGACTCGCCCGCGGTGGAGGTGGTTGGCGAGGACCTGCAGGCGCCGCTGCGCGCTCTTGGCCTCGCGGCGGGGGATCGCGCTGCGGCTTCGGCGGCGCCTGTTGGAGGGTTGGTTGGCGAGATAGGCCAGGAACGCCAAGATCACCAGGAATGGCGCGAGGAGGACCAAGGCCTCCATTAGGGCTCCCTTGGGGCAGCGTCCTCCTGGTTCGGCGACTCCGGGGGCGCCTCGGCAGGGGGCGGAGCGGCAGGGGTGGTGCGCGCCAGGTCCGCGCTGGGCTTGCCCGGGGTCGCGAGCTCCGTGGCTGGCTCGGCCGCGCTGGCCGCGCTGGCCGCGCTGGCGTCGCTGGCCTCGCTCGCCTCCTTCGGCCGCGGCTCCTCTCGCACGCGCTCCGAGCGGGCGGTGATCCGGCGCACGGTCTCGGCGCTGAGGGCGCCTGCGGCCGCGGTCTCGGGGGTTACGTCGACCGAGCTGCCGACGGCCTGCTCCTGCTCGAGCAGCTCCTCGTGCAGCTGGAGCACGACCCGGCGCAGGGTCGTGCGGCTGGCGAGCGCCTTGCTGGCGGCGTTGGCCTGGTCGAGGTGGCGCTGGACGACCTCGAGGTCGTCGCCGCGCGCGAGGTCGAAGGCGATCCCCTTGCGCTCCCGGAGCGAGTCCACGATGTCGCTGATCGTGATCCGGTCGAGGGGGCGGGCTGGCACGTAGCCGCGGCTGCCCTCCTTGCGCTCGCTCTCGCGCAGCAGGCCGTCCCCGACGAGGTGGAAGAGCAGCCCCGCGCAGAGGCTGACCGGGGCGCCGGTCAACTCGGCGAGCTCCTCCAGGTTGGGGGGCGCCTCGCCGCGCTCGAAGGCCTCGGCGATCCGGGCGCACATGCGCAGGGCGACCGTCTCCTTGAAGAGGGCGGTCGTCTCGGTCGCGAGCTCCTCCTTGCGCTGGGTGCGCAGGTTCTGGAGCGCGAAGGTCAGCTCGGCGCCGAGGATCACGATCAACCAGCTCAGGTAGAGCCAGAACATGGTGATCGGGATCGTCGCTAAGGAGCCGTAGACCGTGTTGTATCTGACGAGGGTCGCGGAGCTGGCGGTGAGGGCCCAGCGCGTGAGCGCCCACATGATCGTGGCGACGAGCGCTCCCCACAGAGCGGGCTTGAGCCGGACCGTGGTGTTGGGAATGAAGGCGTAGATGAGGGTGAAGGTGATCACCGTCAGGCCGAAGGCGACCAGGGACACGCTGTCGCGGTGGTTGGCGTCGACGCGGCGAGTGCCGGTCAGCAAGAACTCGATGCTCTGCTCGCCCTTCGGCTTGGCCGGGGCCGGTTGTCCTTCGGCGGGGGGCGGCTTGGCGTCCTGGGCGGCGCGCTCGGTCTCGAGCTGACGGGCGAAGGCGCCGCCCACGCCGCCGAAGAGCAGCTCGTCCTCGGGCTCGTCCTCGGCGGGGGTCGCGCTGGGGCTGGGGGTGGGGGTCGGCGTCGGCTTGGCGCTGATCAGGTCCTGGCCGAGGTGGCGCACGCCGGCGGCGGCCTCCCACAGGCGGTACTCGAGGCTCGAGCCCTGGACGAGCGCGATCCCGAGCAGGATCGGACCGAGGGTCGCGACGCACCAGTAGGTCACGAAGCGATTGATGAAGCTCCGCTGCCGCTTGATGTTCCAGATGTCGTTGAGGGTCTTCTCGAGGGTCGAGAGCAGGGCAATGATGGTCAGGAACAGGAACACGAAGAAGGCGGCGCCGGCGACGCCGCCGCCGGCCAGGTTCTCGGCCAGGTCGTTCAGCCAGCTGCTGAGCATGCGCCGCTGGTCGGGGCTGGCCGAGAGGGCGTCGATCAGGAAGGACTCGAGCCGGCCGCGGAACTGCTGCAGCCCGCGGGCCGAGAAGAGGGCGATGATGATCGCGAAGGCCGGCACCAGCGCGAGCATGGTCGTGTAGGTCAGCGCCATGGCCTGCTGCTGGGCGCGGCTCGACACGAAGCCGCGCCCGACCAGGTAGACCAGGCGCAGGACCTGCACGATCCTGCGCTGGATCCAGGGCAGCTCTGAGAGCTCCCAGCGCCAGATCGTCTCGCCGAGGAACTCGCGCAGGGCCTCGGCCGGCGAGCGCTGCATTTGGTGGAGCAGCTCGTTGCCGACGCGGTTGAGGACCGCGAAGGTCCCCGAGGCGGCGCCCTCCACGGGGGAGGTCGGTCGCTGCTCGGCGCCGGGCACTAGGACGGCACCTCGGCTCGATCGCTGGGGTGGGCGGGAGACATGCTCCCCCAGGTTACCTCAGCTCTTCTCGAGTCAGCTCTTCTCGAGGCCGAGGCGGCCGTAGTGCTCGGCGTAGTAGTCCTGGAAGCTCTTGCCCTTGAGCGGGCGCCACCAGTCCTCGTGGTCGCGGTACCAGGCGACCGTCCGCTCGAGGCCCTGCTCGAAGGTCATCTTCGGCGCGAAGCCGAGCTCGCGCTTGGCCTTGCTGAAGTCGATCGCGTAGCGGCGGTCGTGGCCGGGGCGGTCCTTGACGTAGGTGATCAGGCTCTCGGGCTTGCCGAGGGCGCTCAGGATCCCCTTGACCACGTCGAGGTTGGTCCGCTCGCTGTCGCCGCCGAAGTTGTAGGCCTCGCCCGACTCGCCCTGGGTCAGGGCCGCGAACACGCCCTCGCAGTGGTCCTCGACCCACAGCCAGTCGCGGACGTTCAAGCCGTCGCCGTAGATCGGCAGGGGCAGGTCGTCGATCGCGTTGGTGATCATGAGCGGGATCAGCTTCTCGGGGAACTGACGCGGGCCGTAGTTGTTCGAGGCCCGGGTCACGGTCGCGCGCAGCCCGTGAGTGCGCGCGAAGGCCTGGACGAGGAGGTCCGAGCCGGCCTTGGTCGCCGAGTAGGGGTTGCGCGGGTCCAGCGGCGTGGCCTCGCTGAAGGCCGGGTCCTCGGGGCCGAGGTCGCCGTAGACCTCGTCGGTGCTGACGTGGACGAAGCGGACCTCCCCGCCCCGCTCCTCCTGGGCGCCGCGGGCCGCCTCGAGCAGGCAGAGCGTGCCCTCGATGTTGGTCTTCACGAAGCGGCGCGCGGCGAAGAGGCTGCGGTCCACGTGGCTCTCGGCCGCGAAG
>CALDQK010000234.1 GCA_937911525.1 uncultured bacterium | reverse complement strand
TGGACGTAGCGCATCACGTTCTCGATCAACACCACAGACCCGTCGACGATCAGGCCGAAGTCGATCGCTCCGAGGGACATGAGGTTTCCGCTGATCCCCGCGAAGCGCATGATCGTGAAGGCCATCAGCATCGAGAGCGGGATCGAGATCGCGACGATCACACCGCCCCTGAGGCTGCCGAGGAGCAGCAACAGGACGATCACGACCAGGACGCCGCCCTCGATCAGGTTCTTGGCGACCGTCCAGATCGTGCGATTGACCAGCTCCGTGCGGTCGTAGTAGGTGTCGATCGTTACCCCGGGCGGGAGGGTCTTCTTGATCTGCTCGATCTTGGCGTGGACGTCCTGGGACACCGTGCGCGAGTTGGCGCCCATGAGCATCATGACGATCCCGACCACGGCCTCCCGGTCCCCGTCGCGGGTGACCGAGCCTTGGCGGATCATGGGAGCGAACTCGACCTTGCCCAGGTTGCGCACGTAGACCGGCGTCCCGTGGGAGTCGTGTCCGACGACGACCGCCGAAAGCGCGTCGAGATCCCCGACCAGGCCTTCGCCGCGGATCAGGTACTGCTCGCCGGCGTGCTCGATGTATCCGCCGCCTACGTTGCGATTGTTCCGCTGAATCGACTTGAACACGTGCTCGAGCGGGATCCCGTAGGAGACGAGCTTGTTGGGATCGAGCGTGACCTGGTACGTCTTGAGCTCGCCGCCGAAGGCGTTGACTTCGACGACGCCGGGGACGGAGCGAAGCTGGTAGTTGACGTTCCAGTCGAGGATCGTGCGTAGCTGCATGGGGGTGTAGCCCTTGCCGCGCACTTCGAACTGATAGATCTCCCCCAATCCCGTCGATATCGGTCCCATGGAGGGCTCCCCGTACCCCTCGGGGATCTGCTCGCGGGCCTCTACCAAGCGCTCGGAGATCAGCTGGCGGGCCCAGTAGATGTCTGTGCCCTCTTCGAACACGACGGTCACCGCGGAGAGCCCGAACTTGCTGACGGAGCGGATCTCCTCCACTCGCGGGAGGCCGCTCATGGATGTTTCGACGGGGAACGTGATGAATCGCTCCACCTCCTCCGGCGCGAGGCCAGGGCTGTTGGTGAGGATCTGGACCTGCACGTTGGTCACGTCTGGAACGGCATCGATCGGCAGCTCTCGCAGAGAGCGAATGCCAATGGCCACGACCAGTAACCAGAGCACGATCACCAGGAAGCGGTTGTCCAGCGAGAAGTCGACGAGTCGGCGAATCATGGGGGCCCTGTTCCTAGTGAGAGTGACCGCCGCCGAGCTCGCCTTGGCGAGCCGTCGACTTGAGCGTGAAGGTCCCTTCGACGACGACCTGTTCGCCAGCCTTTAGCCCTTGGGTGACCTCGACGATGTCCCCGCCCTTCGCTCCGATCTGGACCGCGCGCCGGACGTAGCGATGACGAGGGCTTTCGTCGTGGTCGTCGTGTCCCTTTTCGTCGTCGTGCCCCTTGTGGTCGTCGTGCCCTTCGTGGTCGTCGTGTCCCTCGTGGTCGTCGTGTCCCTTGCCGTCGTCTTTGCCTTCCTGCTTCGCTTCGAGCGCCACGAAGACGTAGTTCTGCTCGCCTTCATGGACGATCGCGCTCTCCGGGATCGTGACTGCGGCCTTCTTCTCTGCCAGGACGAGCTCGACCGTTCCGAACATGCCCGGCCGCAGCGGGAAGGGCTCCTCCCAGCCTTTGATCGGCTCATTGGGAAGCTCGATCCGCACCTTGCAGGCGCGGCTGGCTGCGTCGACGCGGTAGTCGATGAACGTGACCTGGCCGCGGAGGGTCACCCCTCGGAACGCCTCCAGGCGGACGAGGGCGGTCTGTCCCCGTCGAACGCGCGCGAGGTCCCCCTCGTAGACAGACGCGATCACCCACACGCGGCTGAGGTCCTGGATCAGGAAGAGCTTGCTCGACGTGTCGACGTACTCATTCGCGGTGATATCCCTCGCCGCTACGACGCCCGCCCGGGGGGCGCGGAGGGGGTAGCGACCGTGGCCGTGCTCTTCGTCTGCTTCGAGCTTCTTCAGGTCCTCGGCGGTCAAGCCGAGGATCCGCAGCCGCTCCTCCGCCGTGTGGAGCTTGATCTCCTGTTGCCTGATCTCCCTCCGCAGCTCAAGGATCCTGCTGTCCCGGTTCAACCGCGCCTGGGCCAACGCCTTCTCAGCCTCGTAGAAGGGGCGCATGGTCGTGATCGCCTGCTCCTTCAGACGGTTCTCGCGCTCAAAGATCCGCTGGGCGAGCGTCACGCTGCTCGTGAGGAGCGCGGTCTCTTGCTCCAAGACACCGCGCGTGGAGGCGAGCATCGCGCGTCCTTCCATGTAGACGCTGGTCGCTTCCCCGAGGACCGTGCTCTCGAGCTCGCAGAGCACGTCACCCTTCTTGACTTGATCTCCCAGGTGCTTGCGCACGCTGCGAACCAGCCCAGGGACCTTCGGCGTCAGGTGCGCTTGGGTGTCGAGGTTCTCTTGGACGACCGCAGTCAGGCGCAGCCGCTCGGTGACCAGCCCAGAGCCCACGGCCGCGGTCTTGATGCCGGCAGCCTTGACCTGGCCTGCGGTCAGGGAGACTTCGTCGCTGCTGGCGCCGGGCGGGCCGTGGTCGTGTCCGTCGTGGCCCCCGCTGGAGCCACCCTGCTCGCAGCCGGTGAGCAAGGTCGTGAGCAACAGCGGAGCGAGGGCAATGCCCGCTCGGACAGCGCGCGTGTTGTCGTTCATTGGGGGTCCTCGTCGGTGGTGTTGTGGGGGAGGGGAGTCTGGGCGGAAGGCAAGAGGCGTCCGCATGCGCTGTCGAGGCGGATCCGGGCCTCGGCCCACGCCTGGCGCGCGGTGAGGAACCGCCTCTGGGTCTCAATCACTTGGCGCTGCGCAGTGAGGATCTCCAGGGGGGTGATCTCGCGCGCCTTGAAAGCTTGTTCGGTCAGCCGCAGCGTCTCCTCGGTCTGCGGGCCGAGGCTTGTGCGATACAGGTGCAGGACGGTGCGAGCCTGCTTCAACTGCAGCAGGCCGGCGTGGATCGCGCCACGGACTTGTTGCACGGCGACCGTGACCTGAGTCCGCGCAGCCTGTCGTCTGCGCTGGGCAGTCTCGATCGCCGGCTGGTTGAACTTGCTGAAGATCGGGATCTGAATCGAGAGGCCCGTGCCGATGCTGACCTGCGGCCACTGCCGAGCACACTCCAGCCGCAACTGCTCCTCGGCTCGCTGATACTCAGCGAGGGCCTCCTTGAGGTCGGGGCGACGTTCGAGCGACTCGCGCACGAGCTGCTGGGCGTCTTCCTCGGGCTGATCCCTCACTACGAACCGGTCGAGGGAGTCCTGGAGCTTCCACTCGTGCTCTGGAGGCAGTCCGAGGAGCCCATTCAGGGCCTGCCGCGCCTGGAGCTCCTGCGTCTGGGCGCCCAGCAGGTCGGCCTGGGCCGTGTTGGCTGCGACCTTTGCCAGGCCCTCCTCCAGAGCCGTCGCGGCCCCTGCCTGGCGGGCTCGCGTGAAGAAGTCCCGCGTTCGGTTCGAGATCTCGAGGAGGCGCCGGTTCTGATCGACGCGGGCGCGGGCGACGAGCAACCGCACGTAAGCGAGCTGCACTTCGCGCACGACTTGCCACTCCGCCCCAGCGAGGCGGGACGCGCGGTTCTGGATCTGGGCGTGAGCGACGCCCTCCTCGGCGTCGAGCTCTCCCGGTCGCGGTAGCGTCCAGCTGAGGCTGAACCCGGTCAGCCAGGAGGTCGACTCGACCTTCCCCTCGATGATCGCGTCAGCGATCGGATCGCCAGCGCTCCAACCGATCACTGGGTCCGAGAGGAGGCCAGCCTGCATGAGCTGTGCCTCAGCGACGCCGAGATCTGCCCTGAGCACGATCAGTGCCGGGTTGCGGCGGACCGCGATCGCCGAGGCTTCGAGCAGGCTCAGCCCGTCAGAGACGTCCAGCGCAGACACCACCGCTGCGACCTCGTCGTGCGAGACGCCGTCAAGGCGGACTTCGTCCAATGCGCGCAGGATCTCGAGGGGCTCGACCGGGTCGGCTTCGTAGCTGGTGCAGCCGGCGGCCAAGAGGCTTAGGGCGCAGGCTAGGTGGAGTGGAAGGCGTCGCCGGTGGACCCGGCGGAGGTGATCGGACATGACGCTCTCACGGTCGTGGGAGGAACGAGGACCGCGGACTCGCTGTCCGCGGGTTCACACGACGCCGACGATCGAGCAGGTGCTCGAGGTCGACGGGAGAGCGCTAGTGACGAAGGACCGTCGTCTTCAGGTGCGGCGGTAGTGGCCCGGCTCGACAGCGAGCCGAAGATTCGATCAGGGGCAGTGCGGGCGGCTGCGTATGCGCCACGCTGGACGGGACGCACGGGGGTGGAGGCGCGTAGTCGGTGTCCGAAGTCTCAACTCGTTGCAGGAGGTCCAAGAGGCTGTCTTCGCAGCCTGCGCACTCGTCTTGTGGGACGAGGCGGGGACCAGCGCCCTCCGTAGCGGCGGCCGGAGTGACGGCGCAGCACTCGCCTGCGGCCCACTCGACCGATACAGCTCCGTCGGCCTCCTGGCAGAACGCCAGCGCAGGCGCGCAAGCTGCGAAGAGCAGCTGCGAGAGGAGGACCAGAACGGTGACGAGTTTAGAGGGGGTGCGAAGGGGCATGACACGCTGCTGGGGGTGGGAACGAACCTACGTACGCACAGGGGGTGCGTTGAACGGGTCGTTCCGACCTAGCAGCGAATGTTGACCGTACGCAGCGCTTGCAGCGTCCTGTTGGGCGACGGCTCCGACACGACGAGCCGCTGCGGAGGGGCGCAAGCGCTCCAATTCCAGGCAGGAGATTCCTGGGGGAAGAAGGCGGTGGAGAAGACCGGGCCCTGGCCGTCGTCCCTCTTGAGGGAGAACGGCACGGCCGAGTCCGTGCAGCCTTCGCAACCTTCTCCCTGCTCACGGACGGACAGCCCCTCGGTCTCTGCCTCAACAGCCGGAGCGTCGCAGCAATCAGAGAGCGCGAGCTCCAGCACTTGACCACCGTCGGCCTCTTGGCACATGACCAGAGCAGGCGCGATCGTGGCGAGCAGGCACTGCGGGAGCAGCGCGCAGAGGAGAGCGAGGTTTTGAGCGAGTCGCTTCACTACCTTGAGGTCGTACCCGACTGCGTGCAGGCGCGCAACCCGCTGATTGGAATTCCTCAGCCCTCGAGACCGCAAGCTCAAGGTGCACCAACGCTTGCTGTCGGTTCAAGGCGAGCCTCCTGCCGTTGCTCCGTCCCTCCCCCTAACAGGCGGAGCGCGTTGAATACGACCACCAACGAGGCGCCCATGTCGGCGGCGATCGCTGCCCACAGCGAGGCCAGCCCAACGAAGGTCAGCACGACGAACACAGCCTTGATCGCGAGCGCGAAGACCGTGTTCTGACGAATGATCGCCAAGGTCCGCCGGCTGTGCGTCACAAGCCATGCGAGCTTGGAGAGGTCGTCGGTCATGAGGGCCACGTCGGCCGTCTCCACGGCGACGTCCGTCCCCATGGCGCCCATGGCGACTCCGATACTCGCCCTGGCCAGTGCGGGTGCGTCATTGACCCCGTCTCCGATCATGGCCACCGGCCCGTGCTCGCGCTCCAGCGCTTCGACTGCTGCGACCTTGTCGGCCGGGAGGAGCTCAGCGCGTACGTCAGCGATCCCCACCTCGGCGGCGACTGCCTTCGCCGTCTCGGCGTTGTCTCCGGTGAGCATGCTGACGCATTCCACGCCGGCCGCCCGAAGGGCGCCCACCGATCGCTTGGCGTCGGTTCGCACGGCGTCGGCCAGGGTCAGGAACCCGCACACGTGGTCGTTGCGTCCCACGACGACGACGGAGCGACTGGCGGAGGCGTGCTGCTCCAGGACCTCGTGGACCCCGGGCTCTTCCTGGCCGCGCTCCTCGAGCCAGCGGTGGGAACCGAGCCAATACTCGCGCCCGTCGATCGTCCCGAGCGCGCCCTTGCCTGGGACGATCTCGACGCCCTCGACCGCGGGGATCTCGACGGCCCTGTCCCGGGCGTGATCGACGATCGCGCGGGCGAGGGGGTGGTCGCTGTGCTGCTCTACCGCCGCTGCTGCGGCCAGGAGCTGCTCCTGGGTGTGATCGTCGTGGGGGATCACCTCCACGACGCTCGGCCGCCCCTCCGTGAGCGTGCCGGTCTTGTCGAGGGCCACGACCTTCAGGCCGGCCGGCACTTCGAGGAAGCGGCCTCCCTTGACGAGGACGCCATGGCGCGCGGCCGCGGCGAGGCCAGAGACCACCGCGACCGGTGTCGCGATCACCAGGGCGCAGGGGCAGCCGATCACCAGGAGGACCAGGGCCCGGTAGAACCACTCGCTCCAGTCCGCCCCGAAGACCAGGGGAGGCAGGAGCCACACGGCGGCGGCCAGACCGAACACGATCGGTGTGTAGACGCGCGCGAATCGCTCGACCCACTGCTCCGAGTCGGAGCGGTCCTTTCGGGCTTCGCCGACCATGCGCACGATCTGGGCGAGGGTCGTGTCGCTGGCGGCCTTGGTCGCCTCTACCTCCACCGAGCCGTTGCCGTTGA
>CALDQK010000233.1 GCA_937911525.1 uncultured bacterium | reverse complement strand
CCTGCTCGTCGCGGCCCGCCCCGAGGGTCGCGGCCCGCTGCGCGTCGAGACCCCCGCGGGCCTGCTCTGGGCCAGCGGAGGGCGGGCCAGCTCCCTCGAGCTCGACCTGCCCGAGTGGGCGCCGGCGGGCGAGTGGACCCTGCGCCAGGGCGAGGGCTCGCGCTCGCTGCAGGTCGAGGCGGCGGACACCCCTGGGCTGAGGCTGGAGCTCGAGCTGACCCGGGAGCAGGACGCCCTGCGCCTCAGCGCGCGAGGGCGCCTCGCGGGCGACTACGCCCTGGCGGGGCGCGCGCTCCGCTACGAGCTCCTCGCCTACCCGGCCTCCCCCGAGTGGGCGCCCCGCGGAGCACGCCCGCTGCCGCCCCACGCGCCTCGCCGCGCCGGCGCGCCGCGCCAGCTCGCGCGCGGCCAGCTCGCGCTCGACGCCACGGGCAGCTCGTCGTTGACCCTGCCCCTCCCGCGCGAGGAGCAGCACCAGCTCCTCCTGGCGCGGGCCTGGCTGAGCGAGGCCAGCCTGCGGGCCCGCGGCCACGCGACCCTGATCCTCGGGCCGCCGCTGACGCTGCACCTCGAGCCCGCTCAGCGCGTCTCGCGCCCCAACCAGCTGATCCAGCTGCGCGCCCGCGCGATCGACCGCGAGGGGCGCGCGCAGACGCGCCCCGAGATGATCCTGCGCGCGCGCCCCGGGCCCGTGGCCGAGCCCTGGCTGGAGCGCACCCTGCGCGTCGAGGCCCGCGGGACCCAGACCTCGCTCTCGCTCAGCGAGCGCGGGCCCGCCGTGCTCGAGCTGGCGGACCCCAGCGGAGCGCGGACCCAGGAGCGCGTGTTCCTGAGCGACCCGCAGGCCGCGCGCCCCGCCGACGCCCTGACCCTGCTCGTCGACCGCGAGCCGAGCGCGGTTCACCTGCTGGGGCTGCTCCCGCGCCAGCGCGGCACCGCGCTCCTGACGCTCCGCTCCCCCGGCCAGCTCCAGGCGCGGACCTACGCCTCCCTCGACGCCCAGCTCCCCTTCCGCCTGCCGACCCCGCCGCGCCCGGGCGCCAGCGTCGGGCTCCGGGTGTGGGAGGGCGGCGCCTGGCAGCGCGCCCAGGTCGAGGTCCCCGTCGGCCCGGCCCCCCTCGAGGTCCGCGTGGTGTGCGAGCCGACCGAGGTCGCGGGCGAGGTGCGCGCCAGCTGCGAGGTCCGCCAGCAGGGCGAGCGCGTGCCGGTCCGCCTGCTGAGCGCGCTCCACGACGACCTCAGCGCGCGCTGGCTCGACCGTCGCCCCCAGCACCCCGCCCTGAGCGAAGGCGCCTCGGCGCCCGTGACCAGCCTCGCCTTGTCTTGCGCCTCCGCGCAGGTGGTCGACGCTCCTGCCGCGCAGGCGCAGCTGACTCTCCCCGCGCCGCCGCGCGCGGGGCGCTGGTGGCTGCGGGTCGAGGCCCGCGGCCAGGACGGCGCCCGCGGCGTCGGCTGGGCCCTGTGCGAGGTCAGCGAGCCCCTCGGCCTGAGCGCGGTCGCGCCGCGCGAGCTGGTCGAGGAGGACCAGAGCGAGCTGGTCGTGAGCCTGCGCAGCGCCGCGGGCGGGCCCCTGGTCCTGCGCTGGAAGGCCGAGCAGCTCGCCTTCGAGGCTCCCCGCGTCAGCGGCGCCCAGCTGCGCCTGGCCGGCGACCCAGGCACCAGCGCCCTGGCGCTCCAGCCGACCCGCCGCGCGCGCGTGGTGCTCCCCTTCCGCGCCAACAAGCCCGGCGCAGCCCCGGTCGAGCTGGAGCTGATCCAGGAGGGCGAGCCCGCGCTGAAGCGGACGCTCTCGATCCCCTGCCAGGTGCGCCCCGGCGGGCTGGTCGAGGTCCGCTGGCAGAGCGGCGAGGTCGACGCGCGCGGCCGCACGCGCGTGACCCTCGCTGCCCCGCCCCGCGGGCTGCCGGCGACGAGCGAGCTGGAGCTCGCGATCACCCCCACTCCCCTGACCGCCCTCCTGGCGGGGCTCGAGGACCTCGAGCGGCAGGCCGGCTTGCTGGCGCGGCTGGAGGCCCTCAGCGTGCGCCGGCTCCTGCCCGTGCTCTGGGCGCGTCGCCGGGTCGCGCGACCCCAGCCCGAGGGCGGCCCCGAGTGGGGCGCCCTGCGCCGCCAGCTGATCGCCAGCCGCGCCAGCTGGGGCAGCGAAGCACTGCGGATCGGAGTCGCGCTGCTCCGCCTGCGCGGGCTCGGGCTCGAGGTCGAGGACGGGCTGCTCGCCGGGCTGGCGGAGCAGGCGCAGGCGAGCCAGCGGCCAGAGCGGCTGACCCTGCTGGCGCTCCTCGGCGAGGCGCTCCCCAAGCTGCCGCCCGCGAGCCCGGCCGAGCGCGTTCGCTGGGGCCTGGCGCGAGGGGGTCCCGCCTCGCTGGCCATGGCCCGCGCCGCCGCGGCCGAGAGCGGCCCCGCCGCCCAGGGCGAGCTCTTGAGCGCCCTGCTCGAGCGCGAGCCCCAGGAGCCCCAGGACGAGGAGCCCCAGGCCAAACGCGCCGAGGCCCGCGCCGCGCTGCTGAACTCGATCCTCGCGGCCCGCCGCGGCGCCGGCTGGAGCGACCCGGGCGCGGCTGGCTCCTGCCTGCGCGCCCTGCTGCCCCTGGCGCTGGCGGCCAAGGACGGGGAGGGGCTGCGGATCGAGGCCCGCCACGAGGGTCGGCGCTGGCTGCGGACCTACGTGGGCGCGGGCCTGAAGGAGTGGGCCGGCGTCCTGCGCCGCCGCGACGGACGCCTGACCCAGGGCAGCCGCCTCCAGCTGCGCCTGCGCGACGCCGAGCGACCCGCGCCCTTCTCCCTCGCGCTGCGCTCCATCGTGCGGCGCGACCCCAAGGCCCCCGCGAGCGCGGAGGGCCTCGCGCTGACCCGAACCCTCCCGGCCAAGCTCCGGGTCGGCGAGCGCTGCGAGCTGAGCGTCGAGCTGGCGGGGGAGGGCCCCCTCCCGAGCGGCTTGGCCCTCGAGCTGCCCCTCCCAGGCGGGGTCGGGCTGCTCCGCGCCCCCGTCGACGCCCGCCTGCGCGCGGGGATCCTGGAGCTCCCCCTCCGCCGACGCCGACTGCGCCTCGAGCTCCTCGCGCGCCACCCGGGCAGCTACCGGCTCTTGCCGGCCCGTGTGTGGCTGCGCTCCGATCCGAACCAGCGGGGGACGACCGGCGAGACCCGCCTGGAGGTCACCGCGGACTAAGCCATTGGTGGAATAGGACTTGAGCCGAACCCGGGTCCCCGCGAAACCTGGCCCCTGCCCGCGCGTTTCAGCAGCTCGGAGCTGGGAGCGCCCTGTGAGCAGAGTCGTTGGAGTTGGATCGGCCCTCTTCCTCGGATTGGCCCTCTTGGGGTCGCCCGCCCAGGCCAAGGACCCCAAGGACCCGGCCCAGGAGCAGGCTCAGCGCTACCAGCGCATGATCCAAGGCGTCGAGGAGCTGCTCCCCCACGCCAAGCCGGACCCCGTCGCCGATCAGATCCTGCGCGACTATCGGGCCGAGCTGCGCCGCCTGGTGCAGGCCTCCTACAGCGGTGACGTCCAGGCGCTCGAGCGCGGCCAGGGTGAGCTCGAGTCCCTCCGCGCGCGCTGGCGGGCCGAGGTCGCCAAGTCCTGGGCCAAGCGCACGCGCCGCCAGGGCGACGACCTGAGCTTCACCCGCGTCAGCTCGCGGGACTCCAAGACCACGCACGCCAAGACCGCTGCGGGCAGCCAGACCAAGCGGCGCGTCCGCCGCAGGACGGCGCAGGGCAAGACGACGCGCAAGTCGATCGAGGTCGAGCGCACCAAGACGGGCCAGGGCAGCGGCGAGTGGACCCGGACCGTCGCAGGCAAGGACGCTCGCGGCCGGACCTGGAAGCGGACCACCGAGGGCCAGTCGAGCAAGACCGCCCAGGGGCGCCAGTGGTCGACCAGCACCACCGGGACCGACCGCAGGGGCCGCTCGGTCAGCGGCCAGGGCCAGGGCGAGCGGACCCGCAACGCGGATGGCTCGCTGAGCGTCGACAAGAGCAAGACGCTCACGCGTGGCGGCAAGACCGTGACCGTCAACACGAACAAGACGGTCACCAAGAACGCCGACGGCAGCAAGAGCTGGGAGACGACTCGCACCCAGACCGGACCCAAGGGCACCTCGACCAGCACGGCCACCGGCACGGTGACCCGGACCGGCAAGGGGCAGAAGCAGGTCGAGGTCAACCGCTCCGGCACGCGCGCCGACGGGACGACCTGGCAATCCACCACGACGGGCAACAGCCAGAAGACCAAGCGCGGGACCAAGTGGACGCGCTCCACCAGCGGCAGCGACAGCAAGGGGAAGAGCTGGGAGGCCAACGCCCAGGGCAAGCGCGTCCGCACCGGCAAGGGCACCAGCCACCAGCACGTCAAGCGGACCCGGACCACGACGGACGCTCAGGGCCGGACCCGAACTACGGGCAGCCAGACCCACACCAAGCGCCAGGTCACCCGGAGCGCGCAGGGCAAGCAGGTCCAGATCAAGCAGCGCACGACTCGGACGGGCGCCAAGGCCAAGGCCAAGCCCAAGCGGGTCAAGAAGGCCAAGAAGGCGCGCGCCAAGGTCCAGCCCTAGCGAGGCAGAAGCGCAGCGCGTCGCAGCGAGCCCGCCCATGGCGGGCTCATTGCGTGTCCGGAGCCCACAGGTCACTCTGGCTGGCTGTCGGGGAGGCCGATTGAGCCTGCAGCTGCGCTTCTACGAGCCGGGGGGACGGCGCGAGACGAGCGTCTCGCAGCAGCGCTTGGGGCTTGGCTGGACGGGGCGCTGGGAGCCGCGTCCGGCGCAGCACCCCGAGGCGATCCTGGTGATCGTGGCGACGCCGCAGGGCTACGGAGTCGAGCGCGCGCGGGCGGAGGTCGCGATCAACGACCGCCCCTTCAGCGGACCGGTCGCGCTCCAGCCGGGCGATCGAATCCGCTACGGCAGCGCGGGGATCGAGGTCTTGGCCGCGGTCGCGCCGACCCAGAGCGGCTCGAGTCTGGGCTCGGGCAGCGCGTCGGGCTCGAACCGCGCCTCGGGCTCGGACAGCGCCTCGGGCTCGGACGGCGCCTCGGGCTCGGACGGCGCCTCGGGCTCGGACGGCGCCTCGGGCTCGGACGG
>CALDQK010000232.1 GCA_937911525.1 uncultured bacterium | reverse complement strand
CTAGTGGTCCTTCAGGCGCGATTCCAGCGGCCCTCGCGCAGGCATCGTCGTCGCTGGCAAGGCGCGAGGCGGGCGCGAATCGGGCATTCGTAACCAACGAGCAACGCAGCCAGCGGCGACGAGGGCAAGCGAGGCCGTTGGAATCGTGTCTGAAGGACCACTAGCGCTTCGTAGTGACGTTTTGAGGTTAGAGCGCGGCCTCGAGCCAGGGCTCCTCGTCGCGCGCGAAGCGCTCGATCGCGGCGCGGCCGGCCTGGAACGCGGCGCGCGTGCGCTCGGCGTCGAAGTCGAAGCTGCCCAGCGCCAGCGGCGCGGCGGGCCCGACCACGCGCGCGTAGGGCGGCGCGGGGGCGGCGCGTTCGCGGACCAGACCCTCGATCAGGCGCCCCGCGGGGTCGCTGACCAGGGCCAGGACGTGGGTCGCGCCGGCGTCGCGGGCCTCGACCACGGGGGTGCGGACCTGCCAGGCGCCGTCGACGCCGAGCCGGCCGCCGACGCGGATCAGGCGGTGGTAGGGCCCTGGAATGAAGCTCGAGGCCAGCACGGCCTGGCGGGCGGGGATCGGGTGGGCGCGGGTCAGCACCCGCCGCTCGCGGCCGCGCTGAGGGCTGATGTGCGTGACCACCAGCGCCGTCGGCAGCGGGAGCTCGCTCAGGAGCGCGTCGCCGAAGTGCCGCTCGAGGGCGCTCGCGAGCACGTCGGACATGGCGAAGGGCCACCCGCCGCGCAGCAGGCGGCGGGGCTGGAACACGCGGGTCCGGCCGAGCAGGTCGCCCCAGCGCTCCTCGAGCCCGTCCAGGCCGAGGGCCACCGCCACCGCGACCATGGCGCCGGCGCTGGCGCCGCTGACGGCGTGCGGGCGCACGCCGCGCTCCGCCAGCCACTCGACCGCCCCCACGTGGAAGGCGGCGCGGCAGGCGCACCCCTCGAAGGCCAGACCCAGGCTCATGAGGGGAGGCTAGCGGCGCGCGGCCAGCCAGGACAGGGCGGCCCCGGCCAAGAGCGGGATCAGGATCCCCAGGTAGACGAAGTCGCTGATGTGGGTGCTGTCAGCGAGCGAGCGGCCCAGGAGCACCGGTCCGAAGAAGAGGGTCGCGGTCGCGGCCAGGCCGAGGCCGAAGGGGACGAGCGGGCTGCGCGCGCGGAGCATCAGGGTGACCGGGAGCACGATCAGGGTGATCAAGAGCGCAGCCAGGGAGAGCACTCCGCGCATGGCCAGCTCCATGCCGGCTTCGGTGTCGCGGTCGTCCATGGCGGTCAGGCTGGAGGTCAGACCTCCCGTGAGGGCCGCCAGGCCCGCCCGGGCCTGGGCCATGTGCCGCGCGCGCAGCAGGTCGCCCGAGCCGTAGTCGGTCTCCTTGATCCGCCGCACGCCGCCCAGCGCGATCGCCTGCTCGTAGCGCTCGAGGTGCAGCCGGATCGGCTCGTCGCTGGCCAGGCGACTCCGCTCCTCCTCGCCGAGCTCTTCCTTGATCTCGGGTGGGGTCCCGGGCTTGTCGACCTCCTCGTAGCCGGTCGGCATGTCCTTGGGGTCGGCCGCCAGCGCCAGGGTCACCGTCACGTCCTCGAGGACCAGCACCAGGCGCTGGGTCTCGGAGTGCTCGGCGATCCGTCCGCTCTTGGCCACGAGCTGGGTCGAGAGGCCGCGCCCGTCGCCGGTCAGGTCGTTCTTGCGCAGCACGTAGTGGATCACGATCCCTTCCAGCTGGCCGGGGCGGTAGCGACGCACGTAGAGGTCGAAGCCCTGGCTGGAGAAGGTCCGGCTCCAGTGCTCGCCGTGGCCCAGATGGAAGAGCTGCTGGAACACGGCGCGCGCGGCCATCTGCTTCTGCTGGTGGCAGTAGGGGACGACCTGCGCGGTCAGCCAGCTGCAGACGAGGGTCAGCGCCAGGGCCAGCCACAGCGCCGGCCAGCAGAGGGTCCGCGCGCGGATCCCCAAGCTGCCGAAGGCCAGCACCTCGTTGTCGGCGACCAGGCGTCCGTAGACGAGGGTCAAGGTGCTCATGTAGGCCATGGGGATCAGGTAGGGGAGCAGGAAGGGCACGACCCAGGGCAGGGCCATGGCGACCTGAGCCAACGAGAGGTCCTCCTCGCGCAGGAGCCGGAAGCTGGCGCCGACGAAGAACACGAAGCACAGCCCGAGCGTCGTCGGCACGAAGGTGGCCAACAGCTTCTTGAGGACGTAGCGCGAGACCGTGCTCATTTCGGCCCCGAGGATAGCGGCGGGCACGTCAAGCTTCGTCAGGAAGTTCAGCGAGGGCGCATGGGGCGACTAGACTCCGGTCGTGAAGGAGCCCTCACACCGCTGGCCGGCTCTGGCCGTCGCGTCTGGCCTCGTGCTCACCGCGCTCAGCCTGGCGCTGGCCGCCTACAGCAAGGACCTGACCAAGGAGGCCGCGCGCGCCGAGTGCGCGGCCCGGGCCAGCTACCTGGGCTTCCTGATCCAGCGCGGGCTCGAGGCGCGCCTCGACGACCTCGCCGCTGGGCCCTCCCTGCCCGTCGAGATCGAGCGCGCCTGGCGGCTGAGCGAGGGAGCCGTGGTCGAGCAGCGGGGCGCGGAGGGGCAGCCCCCGCCCGCCTGGCTGGCCGAGGTGGCGCGCTTCGAGCGAGCCCCGCCCCCCGGGCTGCGCCCGCTGCCGCTCTCGGAGCAAGGGCCGCGAGGTCTCCGCGCGGGCACCTGGCTGCCGGGGCCAGGCTGGCTGGTCCAGTGGGACCTCCCCGCGCTCAAGCGAGCGCTGGTGGAGCCCGCCTTGAGCGAGGTCGGCGCCGACGCCCGCTACCGCTGCGTCCTGATCGAACCGGACACCCGTCGCGAAGAGCTCGAGCTGAAGCTGCGCTTCGAGACGCCGCTCTTTCCCCCGCTCTCGAGCTGGAACGTAGGCGTGGGCTACGCCGACGAGAGCGCGCTGCGCTGGGGGCTGCGGCTCCAGACGGCGGTGCTCTACCTGCTCGCGCTCGGCTCCTCGCTGCTGCTGGTCACGAGCCTGACCCTCTTCGCGCGGCGCGAGCGGCGGGCCTCGCTCCAGGCCCAGGTCCGCGAGCAGTTCCTGGCCCGCGCGACCCACGAGCTGCAGACGCCCTTGGCCCTCCTGCGCGCCAGCGTGGAGACCCTCCAGCGCGGCTCGCTCAGCGACTCCGACCGCGAGCGCTGCCTGGGGATCGTGGGCCGCGAGGAGGAGCGCGTGACCCGGACCGTGCGCCGCCTGCTCCGCTACCTGCGCTGGGAGAGCGCGCCGCCGACGGGTGAGCTCTGGCGCTGGGAGCCGGCCTGCGAGGTGATCGCGTCCGCCCTCGACGATGCCCGCCCGGGGCTCGAGGCCGCCGGGCTCAGCCTCGAGGTCGACCTGGCCGAGTGCCCGCCCGAGGCCGAGGCCCCCTGCGAGCTCCTGCGCGACACGCTGAGCGAGCTCCTCGCCAACGCGCGCAAGCACGCGGGGGAAGGGGCACAGGTCTCGGTGCGCCTCACCCGCCGCGAGGCCGGGGTGCGCTTGATCGTCTCGGACACGGGTCCGGGGCTGGGGCCCAACCCTGGCGCGCTCTTCGAGCCCTGGAAGCAGGGCGAAGGCGCCGAGGAGGGCCGCGCCGGCTCGGGGCTGGGGCTGGCGCTCCTGCGCGAGGGCTGGTCGCACGTCGGCGGCGCGATCCGCGCCGAGGCCGGTGATCCTGGGGCTCGCTTCGTGGTGGACCTGCCGCCGCGCGCGTAGGCCCTGCGGGGACCGAGGCTGTCGCGCTGCGCGACAGCTCCTGCGCGTATCGGAGATGGAACTGAGAAAACTGGAAAACTAGAAGGCGCGGTGAGTGCTCAGCGGAGCTGCTGCTCTCGAGTCTTCGAGTTCTCTCCCTTCAACCCTCGCACTGGAGGTCGTGGCTCGGGCTCGATTCGGGCACCGGCACGAGGTTGAGTTTCCGCTCAGGAACGAGGCGTCGCTGCGGCCAAGCGAGCGCGGAACCTGGCGCGTGTCCGACCGGTGGGTGAAAGTGCCCGGCTCGTGAGCGGCAGCGACAAGACCAACGGCGACAAGAAGGGCGAGGAGCGGACGCGCTTCGGCACCTTCGGCGGCGTGTTCACCCCGAGCATCCTCACGATCCTCGGCGTGATCATGTTCATGCGCGCCAGCTTCGTGCTGGGCAACGCCGGCCTCCTGGCGGCGGTCGCGATCCTGATCATCGCCAAGGGGATCACGTTCACGACCGCGCTCTCGCTCTCGGCCATCGGGACCAACATGCAGGTCCGCGGCGGCGGGGCCTACTTCCTGATCTCGCGCGTGCTGGGCCCCGAGTTCGGCGGCGCGATCGGGATCGCGCTCTACTTCGCGCTCGCGCTCTCGGTGCCCTTCTACATCCTGGGCTTCACCGAGGCGCTCCTGCTCTCCTTCCCGCAGCTCGCGCCCTACGCCCTGCTGATCAGCTTCGCGACCGCGGGCCTGCTGCTCGTGATCGCCTTCGTGGGCGCCGACTGGGCGATCAAGACCCAGTTCTTCATCATGGCGATCCTGGCGCTCGCGATCCTGGCCTTCATGGCCGGGGCCGCGGTCCGCTTCTCCGGCGCGACCTTCATGGAGAACCTGGGGCCGGCCTACTCCGAGAACCCCTCGGGCGGCACCTACTCCTTCTGGTTGATCTTCGCGATCTACTTCCCCGCCGTGACGGGGATCGACGCCGGCGTGAACATGTCGGGCGACCTCGAGGACCCCGCCAAGAGCCTCCCCAAGGGGACGCTGGCCGCGGTGGGCGTCGGCTTCCTGGTCTACCTCGTCCAGGCGATCCTCTCCGCGGGCGCCTTCTCGCGGGCCGACATGATCGCCCAGCCCTACGCGATCCTGAAGGACAACGCGCTCTTCGGGGCCGGCTTCCTGGTCGCGGCGGGCGTGTTCGCGGCCACGCTCAGCTCGGCGCTCGGCTCCTGCCTCGGCGCGCCGCGCGTCCTGCAGGCCGTCTCGCGCGACGACGTGCTCAGCTTCCTGCGTCCCTTCGCCAAGGGCACGCCGGTCACCGACGAGCCGCGGCGCGCGCTGGCGGTCACGACCGCGATCACGGCCGGGATCCTCCTCTGGGCGGGCCTCAGCGGCGGCAGCGGGGGCGCGGCGCTCAACAGCGTGGCCGCCGTGATCACGATGTTCTTCCTCTACACCTACGGGATGATGAACCTGGCGGCGTTCATCGAGGCCTTCGGGAAGAACCCCTCCTGGCGTCCGCGCTTCCGCTTCTTCCACTGGTCGCTGGCGCTCCTGGGCACGGTCGGCTGCGTCGCGGCGACCTTCCTGATCGACTGGCGCGCCTCGCTCGCGGCCGTGGTCCTGATCGCGGGCCTGCTCGTCTACCTGCGCACCAAGACCTTCAAGGGCGAGTTCGCCGACGCGCGGCGCGGCTTCGTGTTCGCCTCGCTGCGGACCAACCTGCTCCGCCTGGCCCAAATGGAGGAGGACAGCAAGAACTGGCGCCCGACCGTGCTCGTGTTCTCGGGCAACCCCACCTCGCGCGAGCTGCTGGTCAGCTACGGGATCTGGATCGAGGCCAACCGCGGGGTCGTGATCCTGGGGAGCATCATCACCGGCGACCTGACCAAGAACGCCAAGCACCGCCTGCAGGCGCGCAAGCAGCTGCGCACCTTCTGCGAGGAGAAGAGCCTGGAGGCGATCCCGATGGTCGCGGTGGGCGAGGACATCGGCCACGGCGTCGAGACGCTGCTCCAGTCGGCGGGCCTCGGCCCGGTCCAGCCCAACCTGGCCCTCTTCGGCTGGTCGGGCGAGTCGGGACGCCTGGGCGGCCTGGGCAAGTTCCTGCGCACGGCGCACGCCATGAGCATGAGCACGCTCTTGCTCCGCCCCGGCCAGGATGCGCGCGAGCTCTCGGCGCCGATCGATGGCAAGCGGCTGCCGCACCGCCGGATCGACGTGTGGTGGCGCGGTCGCACCAACGGCGGGCTGATGGTGCTCCTGGCCCACCTGATCACGCGCAACTGGGAGTGGCGCAACTCGACGGTCCGCGTGCTGCGGGTCGTGCCCAACGAGGCCGGCCGCGTGCCGGCGCTCGAGGCGCTCGAGTCCCTGATCGACGAGTCCCGCGTCGAGGCCAGCGCGGTCACGATCGTCTCGGACCGCCCTTTCCCCGAGCTCCTGCGCGAGCAGTCCGAGGGCGCGCACACGGTGATGATGGGCTTCCGCGTCCCCGAGGAGGAGGGCGAGGAGGCCTGGCACGCCGGCGTGACCAAGCTGCTCGAGGGCCTGGCGCCGACGGTGCTCCTGGTCGCGAGCCAGCAGCAGGAAGACCTGCTGACCGCGTGAGCGGGGCGGCGAAGGAAGGTGCGGCGTCTCGTGTCTCGAGCGGCGCTGGCAAGGTGTCTACGAGCGCCGCGCCGGCCGGCTCACGCGGAGACGTGACCGCGTGAGCGAGCCGAGCGGCGAGCGCAATCCCTGGCGGCGCGTGTCCTCGCGGGTGGTCTACGAGAACCCCTGGATGACCGTGCGCGAGGACCAGGTGATCCGCCCCGACGGCCAGCCGGGGATCTACGGCTTCGTGCAGAAGGGCGCGGCCACCGGCGTGGTCGCGATCGACGACGAGGACCGGGTCGTGCTCGTCGGCCAGTGGCGCTACCCCCTCGAGCGCTACTCCTGGGAGATCGTGCAGGGCGGCGCCGAGCCCGGCGAGGACCCCCTGGTCGCGATCCAGCGCGAGCTGGCCGAGGAGGCCGGCCTCCAGGCCAGCCACTGGGAGCGCCTGGGCGGCCTGATCCAGGTGAGCAACTGCATCACCTCGGAGGAGGGCTACCTCTACCTGGCCCGCGGCCTGAGCCCCGCCGAGGGCGCGACCCCCGACCCGACCGAGGAGCTGCAGGTGGTCCGCCAGCCCTTCGCGGAGGTGCTCGCCCGCGTCGACGCGGGCGAGATCGAGGACGCGATGACCGTGATCGCGATCCTGCGCGCGGCGAGGCTGCGCGACGCGGACTGATCCCTGGGGCGCCGTGGCGCGTCCTGAGGGGGATGAGTTGCAGAGTTCGGCTGCTGGCCTTCGTGGCCCTGCTCGCGTGGGGACAGGCGCACGCCTGGTTCCCCGAGCCCCGCGCCCACGGGGATTGGCCGCTCGTGAACTGGATGGCGCGCAGGGGCCTCAAGAACGCGCTCGTCGATCAGGAGCTCTCGCGCCGGATCCAAGCGCGCAACATGCGCAACATCCAGAGACCTCCGCAGCACGGGTGCCGCACGGGCTGCATGGGACCTCCATGGGTCTCTGCGCGGGCCATCTTCCTGGCGCGACACCTCGGGGCTGAGGAACCAGCTGGAGGGGTTGCCGCCCGCCAGCTGGAGCCGCGGCCTCCCCTCAGCTCACTCCAAAGGCTTTCGCCAGCTCGCTCGGCCCCGCCTGGGCCACCTCCCCGTGGGCCATGACGACGCGCTCGAAGTCCCAGCGCTCGCAGATCGCGCGGGTCGTGTCTCGGACCGCGTCCATGTCGCTCGCCAGGGCCTTGAACACGCGGCTCGGCGCCAGCCGCCCGTAGCAGCCGTTGAGCCGGAACACCTGGCGGGTCAGCCAGGGGGCCTCGGCGCCGATGTTGAACACCCAGTCGGCCACGATCAGGGTCTTGCTGGGGCGATGGAAGAACACCACCTCGCTGAGCGTCTCGTGCCCCTCGCTGACCAGCGACTCGAGCACCCCGCCCCACTGCGCGTCCGGCTCGGCGCCCAGGGTCGCGTCGACGCTCAGGCGGCGCTCCTTCTCGGCCAGGCCCGGGGCGCCGAACAGGCGCGCCTCGGGGTGGTTGCGTTGCCAGTCCTCGACCCAGAAGTGGTGGAAGCGGTTGGGCGCGACCAGCGCGCGGACGGGCCCCAGGTCCGCGATCGCCTCGCGCACGCCGGGGCGGTCGCGCTTGTTGACGTTGTGGACCCACAGGCCTCCGTCGGGGAGGCGGACTAGGGTCGTGCGCCGAGGGAAGGGCACCAGGCCGCCCACGCGCAGGGGGCGGCGGTATTCCCACAGGTCGGGGGCGAGCTCGTTCAGCATGGGACCTCCGACGCTCAGGCTAGGCCGGACGCGAGCGCTGAGCTGCGGCGTTTGGTCGCGCGACGAGGGGCCGCACCTCGGCGGCTCGACTCAGCGCTCCTCTTCGAGCGCGGCCATGGCCAGGAGCGCGCGCGAGAGGCTGGTGCTTCCCTGGACGGAGGCCTGATAGGCGCGCGCGAGCCGCGGCTCGTCGGGCTCGGGCGCCGGCGACTCGCTGGGCGCCGCGCGAGTCGGCGTGGGGGCAGGGGGAGGCGAGCTGGTCGGAGACGGCGTCGCCAGCGCGCTGCGCGGAGCCGAGCTCAGGGCGCGGTCGGCGACGAGGCCCGCGGCGAAGGCCAGGAAGAGGGCGGCGGCCCGCAGGACCCATTGCCCCACTCGGGCGCGCGGCCGCGCCTCCCGCTGCTCCAGCGCCGGCGCGAGGCGCTCGGCGAAGAAGCCCTCGAGGGGCGGGCACGGGTCCTCCCGCGCGGCCACGGCGCCGAGCAGGTCGAGGCCCTCCTGCAGCTCGGCGAGCTCGGCGCGGCAGTCCGCGCAGCCCTCGAGGTGCGCCTCGAGGGCGGCGCGCTCGGCGGGGGCGAGGTCGCCGCTGGCGTAGAGGGGCAGGCGCTCGGCCTGGAGGTCGTGGTCGCTCACGTGGGCTCTCCCGCGGCGTGCAGCCGCTGGCGCAGGGCGCGCACGCCCCGCTGGAAGTGCGTCTTGGCCGCGCCCTCGGAGATCCCGAGGGCGCCGGCCAGGGCGGGGAAGGGCAGGCCTTCGAGCAGGCGCAGGGTCAACACCTCGCGCTGGCGCGGAGGGAGCTGGGCGAGGGCGCGCAGCGCGCGCGCCTCCTCCTCGGCCTGGGCGGCGGACCGGGCCGCCGACTCGCCGAAGTCGGGCTCCGGCAGGCGGGCCGGGGCTCGCTCTGCCAGGGCGCGGCGGCGGAGTCGGTCGAGGGCGCGGCGGGTCGCGACCGTGGCCAGCCAGGCGCCGGCTCGGCTCGGTTCGACCTCGTCGCCGCGGGCGTGCAGGGCCAGGAAGGCCTCCTGGGTCACGTCGAGCGCCTCGTGGCGCTCGAGCAGGACCCGGTAGGCCGCCTGGTAGACCCGCGCCTGGTGGCGCGCGACGAGGGCCGCGAACTCGTCGGCGGTGGGCACGCCGGCGACTCAGTCACCCGCGGGGAGGAAGGACTTGGCCAGCAGGCGCTGGCGGCGGTCGCGGAGGTCCTTGCCGTTGAAGCGCCACACCACGGTGCTTCCCTCGAGCGCGTCGCCGTTGTGGGCCAGCACGCGCCCGGGCAGGCGCAGGCGGACCACGAAGGCCTCGTCGGCGAGGTCCTCGCTGACCTCGAAGGAGCGCCGCTGCTGGCCGATCTCGCCGCGCAGGCGGGCCACCTGCTCGGGCGTCAGCGCGAGCACGTCGCGGGCGGCCTCGACGCCCGCCCGCTCGACCGCGGCCTGGAGCTCGCTCGCGCGGGCCTCGATCCCGGCGGGGTTGGCCAGGGCCTGCGCGACGAAGGTCGCGTCCACGGCGCCCTCGACCCGAGCTCGCACGGCCGCGGCGATCGCCAGGCGGGCCTCGGCCAGGCGAGCGCTGTCGGGTGCGGCCTTCACTGCGCCCTCGCTCACCCAGCGGCTGGCCTTGTCGCTCTCGTAGCGGCGCAGGGCCCCCACCAGGCGGCCCTTGTCGGCCGCGCTCAGCTCCGCGAAGCGCGAGAGCTGCTTGAAGAGGGCCTGGACCTCGGCCGGAAAGGCTTGCTGGTGGAAGCGCTCATAGGGCGCCCAGCGGCGCGGGGCGTAGGTCCGCTCGAACACGTAGGTCGTGCCCTCGTCGCCGGGTCGGAGCTCGAGGTCCGTGCTCAGCTCGAGCGCTCCGGCCGCCTGGGGTCCGGCGAAGCGGGTCGGGACGTCAGCGGCGCGGGCGAACTCGCCCTTGGCGCTCAGGACGTGCTCGACCTTGCCGTCGGCCTTGGTCCGGGTCGAGCGCGCGACCTGCCAGGTCCCGGCCTGGGGGTAGCTGGCCGCCCCGCCGTCGAGGTCGCCGCGGTCGCCGCGGAGCTGGTGCTCGATCGCGAGCGCTCCCTCCGGGCTGACGCGGATCGTCTCCTCGCGCTCGAGGCAGCCGGTCGCGAGCAGGGTCGCAAGAAACAGGGTCAAGGTTCGCTTCATGGGTCTCGTCTCCTCTACCCACTCGACGAAGAGCACGCCCCGATCGGATACACGGTCCCCCTAAGTCCTGCTCCCAGCGCCTTGGCGCGGGCGCAGCGCTACTCGGGCCACTCCGCCGAGACGACGGTCGTGATCCCGCCGCGGGCGTTGTAGGTGCCCGTGACCTTGATCCGGCGCGGCTCGATCGCCTTGCGCACGTCGTCCAGGATCGTGTTGGTGACCGTCTCGTGGAAGATCCCCACGTTGCGGTAGCTGCCCAGATAGAGCTTGAGCGACTTGAGCTCGAGGCACTTGGTGTTGGGCACGTACTCGATCAGGAAGTGGCCGAAGTCGGGCTGGTCCGTCATGGGGCACACGGCCGTCCACTCCGGCGCGTCGATCGTGATCGTGTAGTCCCGATCCGGGTAGGCGTTGGGGAAGCTCGCCAGCGCCGCTGCCGCGGCCCGCACCCCGGGGTCGTCGATCCCCGCGCTCCCGCGTAGCTGCGCCAGCTTGGCCCGGTCTTCGTCGCTCAGGGTGCCCACTCGTCCGTCCTTCGCCCGTAGGGGCTCAAATCTCTCAAGCGAGGGGTTAGATTATCGCGCCCATAAGAGGGAGCCATGCACGAGTTCGCGCCGAAGCCCTTTTCCGACTTGCGTCAGCAGGACGTCGACCCCGAGGAGACCCAGGAGTGGGTCGACTCGATCGAGGACGTCATCCACCGCTGGGGCCCCGAGCGGGCCGCGCTCCTGCTCGAGGAGGTGCGGCGCCGGGCGCGCCTGCGCCAGGTGCCCCTCGACTTCGACCTCGTCAGCCCCTCGGTCAACACCGTCCCGGTCGAGGCCGAGCCGGAGTACCCCGGCGACGAGGCCATGGAGGCCAAGATCGAGGCCATCGTGCGCTGGAACGCGATGGCCATGGTCACGCGCGCCAACAAGACGCGCGAGGGCATCGGCGGGCACATCGCGACCTACGCCAGCTCGGCCACGATCTACGAGACCTGCTTTCACCACGTGTTCCAGGGCGCCGAGGGCGGCAACGACCTGATCACGATCCAGGGCCACGGCTCGCCGGGGATCTACGCGCGGGCCTGGCTCGAGGGGCGGCTGACCAAGGAGCAGCTCGACCAGTTCCGCGGCGACTGCTCGGGCGGCGTCTCGAGCTATCCCCACCCCTGGCTGATGCCTGACTTCTGGCAGTTCCCGAGCGTCAGCATGGGCCTCGGGCCCCTGTGCGCGATCTATCAGGCCCGCTTCAACCGCTACCTGGAGGCGCGCGGGCTCAAGGACACGAGCTCCTCGACCGTCTACGCCTTCCTGGGCGACGGCGAAATGGACGAGCCCGAGTCGCGCGGCGCGCTCGACATCGCCGCGCGCGAGAAGCTCGACAACCTGTGCTTCGTCATCAACTGCAACCTGCAGCGCCTCGACGGGCCGGTCCGCGGCAACTACCGGATCATCGACGAGCTCGAGGCCTACTTCCGCGGCGCCGGCTGGAACGTGATCAAGGTGCTCTGGTCGCGCGAGTGGGACGAGCTCTTCGCCAAGGACCACGAGGGCCTGCTCGAGAAGCGCCTCAGCGAGCTGGTCGACGGCGAGATGCAGCGGATCGCCGCCTTCGGGGGCGGCGAGCTGCGCAAGCTCGTGTTCAACACCCCCGAGCTCGAGGCCCTGATCGAGGGCTGGAGCGACGAGAAGCTCTCGACCCTGCGCCGGGGCGGCAAGGACCGCCGCAAGGTCTACGCCGCCTTCCAGGCCGCCAAGGCGCACCAGGGCCAGCCGAGCCTGATCCTGGTCCACTCGGTCAAGGGCTGGGGGATGGGCAGCAGCGGCCAGGGCGCCATGTCGACCCACGGGCAGAAGAAGCTCAAGCAGAGCGCGCTGCTCGACTTCCGCGACTTCTTCGGCGTGCCGCTCTCCGACGAGGCCGCCGAGAAGGCCGAGCTCTTCCACCCCGGCGAGGACTCGCCGGAGGTCGCCTACCTGAAGAAGCAGCGCCAGGCCCTCGGCGGCTACCTTCCGGCGCGCTTCGAGAAGGCCGAGGCCGTCGAGGCGCCCTCGCTCGAGGACCTGAGCGAGTTCCTCAGCGGGAGCGGCGGGCGCGCGGTCAGCTCGACCATGGGCTTCGTGCGGATCCTCAACACGCTGATGCGCCACGAGCGCTTCGGCGAGCTCTGCGTGCCGATCATCGCCGACGAGGCGCGGACCTTCGGCATGGAGAGCTTCTTCCGCAGCTACGGGATCTACGACCCCGCGGGCCAGGTCTATGAGCCCATCGATCGCAAGAGCCTGACCTACTACAAGGAGTCGACCGACGGCCAGGTCCTCGAAGAGGGGATCACGGAGGCCGGCTCCACCGCGAGCTTCATCGCGGCCGGCACCGCCTACGCCAGCCACGGCGTCAACACGGTGCCCTTCTACATCTTCTATTCCATGTTCGGCTTCCAGCGCGTGGCGGACCTGATCTGGTCGGCCATGGACAGCCGCTGCCGCGGCTTCCTGCTCGGCGCGACCGCCGGCCGCACGACCCTCAACGGCGAGGGGCTCCAGCACGAGGACGGCCACAGCCACCTCATGGGCTACGCCTTCCCGACCGTGAAGTGCTACGACCCGGCCTTCGCCTACGAGGTCGCGGTCATCATCCGCGACGGAATGGAGCGGATGTACCAGCGCCAGGAGCCCTGGATCTACTACATCACGCTCTACAACGAGAACTATGAGATGCCCGCCATGCCCCAGGGCGTCGAGCAGGGGATCGTGGACGGCATGTATCGCCTCAGCCAGGGCGAAGGCACCGGCCCGCGCGTCCAGCTGCTCGGCAGCGGCTCGATCATGCTGCAGGTCCTCGAGGCGACCAAGCTCCTCTCGGGCTACGGCGTCGTCTGCGACGTCTGGAGCGTCACCAGCTACAAGCAGCTGCGCAACGACGCGATGCAAGCGGAGCGCTACAACCGCCTGCACCCTGGTCAGGAGCAGCGCAGCTGCCCGCTCTGGGACATGGTTCGCGACGTCGAGGGCCCCTTCGTGGCGGCCAGCGACAACGTGAGCCTGGTGGCGGAGATGATCGACCCTTGGCTGCCGGGGCGGATGTGGGCGCTCGGCACCGACGGCTTCGGGCGCAGCGACACGCGCGAGAACCTGCGCCGCCACTTCGAGGTCGACGCCCAGGCCATCGCCGTGGCCGCCCTCGGCGCCCTGGCCGAGGCCGGCCAGATCGACGCCAGCAAGGTCAGCGAGGCCATGCAGGCGCTCGGCGTCGACCCCGATCAGCCCGACTCGCTCTACGCCTAAGGCGCCTTGGGAGCCAACGAAACATGAGCACCATCGAGTTCACCCTGCCCGAGCTGGGCGAGGACGTCGAAGCTGGGACCGTCGTCAAGCTGCTGGTCGCCGAGGGCGATGCGCTCGAGGCCGAGCAGCCCGTGATGGAGGTCGAGATCGACAAGGCCACCGTCGAGCTGCCCGCGCCGCAGGCCGGCACCGTCGAGAAGCTCGCCGTCGGCGAGGGCGACGAGGTCAAGGTCGGTCAGCTGGTGATGCTGATCGCGACCAACGGCGCCGCGCCCGCCAAGAGCGCGCCCGCCAAGAGCGAGCCCGCCGAGAGCGAGCCCGCCAAGAGCGAGCCCGCCGAGAGCGAGCCCGCC
>CALDQK010000231.1 GCA_937911525.1 uncultured bacterium | reverse complement strand
CCGCTCTCCTCGTGGCGGGCGCGGTAGACCTCGCCCATGCCCCCGTGGCCGAGCCGGGCCTCGACGCGATAGGGGCCCACCCGCTGCCCCTCGTTCAGGCGGGGCAGCGGTCCCTCGGCGAAGGGGGTGGCTGAGTCGACGGACCACTCGAAGCTCACGCGCGCACTATGACACCCCAGTCGGGCTCAAGCCTGCGCGCGCACCTCCGCCCGGTTCACGAGCGAGTCCCGCCGCGTTCCGTCGCGCAGGAAGTCCTGGGCAGCGCGAGCCAGGGTGGCGGCGGTCAGCGCGATCAGGGGCAGGTGCTCCCCCCCCTCGCAGGTGGCTTGCCCCGGCGTGTCCTCGGCGTCGGGCACGAAGCGCTCGTCCCAGCGCACGAGCCCCAGGCTGCCGTCGGCCGCCAGCGCCCCGTGCAGGAGCGGGACCCCTGCCTCGCGGGCTCCTCGCTGCAGGACGAGGCGGCTGGCCTCGTTGTCGAAGCAGTCGAGGGCCAGGCTGGCGCCCGCGAGCAGGGCGGCGGCGTTGTGCTCGCCCAGGCGCACACCGCGCGCCTCGACCGCTAGCCCGTAGAAGGTCCGCAGCTGCTTGGCCAGGGCCTGGGCCTTGTTCTTGCCCAGCGAGGCCTTCACGAAGGCCTGCGCCGCCAGGTTCTTGCTCTCGACCCGGTCGTCGTCCACGAGGACCAGGGTCGCGGGGAGGTTGCGGCACAGGAGCGCCGCGTGGGAGCCGAGGGCTCCCACGCCGCAGATCAGGACTCGCGCCCGCTCCGCCGCGCTCTCACGCGCCACCGAAGGGCACCTTGGGGCGGAGGTAGTAGCGAGCGTTGCGCCCTCGGCCGAAGCGGTCGACGACGTAGTGGCGGAAGGCGTCGGGGGGCAGGTCGCCGGCGCGCAGTCCGCCGAAGGCCTGGCGGGGGAAGTCGCCCGCCTGGATCACCTCGTAGGCGATCCGCTTGATGTCCTCGAGGGGAATCTCCAGCTGGAGGTCGACGGGCAGGTCCGCCGAGAAGCCGTTCACGGTCACGTTCAGGGTCGCCATGGGTCCCTCTTCAGCTCTACTTGGTGGGAACGGGCCAAGGACGCGCGAAGGGCGCGGGGCTGTTGTTCGCCCAGGGCTGCTCGGCGCCGCGCGAGGAGTAGAGTGGCCGCCCATGAGCCCTCCCCGCCCCGAACTCGCCGGCGCGCGCCGCCTGGTGGTCAAGCTCGGCACCCGCGTCCTGACCCACGACGACGGGTCCCTGGCCCTGGGCCGGATCTACGGGATCGTCGAGGTCCTGGCCCGCCTCCGGCGCGAGCGCGAGGTGATCCTGGTCAGCTCCGGCGCGGTCGGCCTGGGCAAGGACGCCCTCGAGCTCGAGGAGTCCCCGCGCGAGCTCTCGCTGCGCCAGGCCTGCGCCGCGGTCGGCCAGTCGCGCCTGATGGGCCTCTACCAGTCGGGCTTCGGCCAGCTCGGCCTGACCTGCGCCCAGGTCCTGCTCAGCCAGTCCGACTTCGACGACCGGCTGCGCTACCTCAACCTGCGCACGACCCTCAGCCGCCTGCTCGAGCTGGGCGTGCTGCCCGTGATCAACGAGAACGACGCGGTCGCGACCGAGGAGCTGGCCTACCGCGAGGGCGAGTCGGTGTTCGGCGACAACGACCGCCTCTCGGCCCTGGTCGCGACCAAGCTCGGGGCAGACCTGCTGGTCCTGCTCAGCGACGTCGAGGGCCTCTACGCGCGCGATCCACGCCAGGACCCGGACGCTCCGCTGATCACGACGGTCGAGGACCCCGACCGCCTGGGCGGCCTCGAGATCGGCGGGTCGGGGAGCGGCGCTGGGACCGGCGGGATGAAGACCAAGACCGAGGCCGCCGCGATCGCGGCCCGCTCGGGCTGCCACGCCGTGATCGCCTCGGGGCGCCGCCCGGACGCGCTGGCCGCGGTGGCGGCGGGCGAGGAGCGCGGGACCTGGTTCCCGGCCCAGGCCGGCCTGCCGGCCCGACGCCGCTGGATCGCCTTCGCGACCGCGGCCCGCGGCGCGCTCTACCTCGACGCCGGCGCGGTCCGGGCCCTGCGCGAGCGCAAGGCCTCGTTGCTGGCGCCGGGCGTGGCCCGGATCGAGGGCAGCTTCCGCGCGGGCGAGGTGGTCGAGCTGCGCGACCCCACGGGGGTGCTGGTCGGCCGCGGGCTGGCCTCCTGCGACGCCGAGGCCGCCGAGCGCTGGCTCGGCGGCGAGGCCCCGGAGGGCGTGCGCAACCGCGACGCCCTCGTTCATCGCAGCCACATGGTCCTGGAGCCGAGCTCATGAGCGAGACGCCCCCCGCCGAGCCCCTCGCGGCTCAGGCAGCCGCCCAGGCCAGCGCGGCCCGCGCCGCCCAGCGCGCGCTGGGGAGCGCGCCGCCCGCGGCGCGGACCCGCGCGCTCGAGCGCCTGGCGGAGCTGCTCGGCGAGCGCGAGCAGGCCCTGCTGGCGGCCAACGCCAAGGACCTCGTGGCCGCCGAGCGAGACCAGCTCGCGGGCCCGCTGCTGAAGCGCCTCGGCCTGACGTCCGCCAAGCTCGCGACCCTGCGCGAGGGCGTCAGCGCCTTGGCCGCCGGCTCCGACCCGCTCGGGAAGCCCCTCCGCAAGACCGAGCTCGACGAGGGGCTGGTCCTGACGCAGGTCACGAGCCCCCTGGGCGTGCTGCTGGTGATCTTCGAGAGCCGGCCCGACGCCGTGATCCAGATCGGCTCGCTGGCGCTGCGGACCGGCAACGCGGTCCTGCTCAAGGGCGGCAGCGAGGCGCTCCACAGCAACCGCGCCCTGGTGGCCTGCCTGCAGGACGCCCTGCGCGACGCGGGCCTGCCGGCCGAGGCCGTGGTCGGCGTCGAGGGGCGCGCCGCGGTCGGGGAGCTGCTCGAGCGCGAGCACGACATCGACCTCGTCATCCCGCGCGGCTCGGGCGAGCTGGTCCGCTCGATCCAGCAGAGCACCCGGATCCCCGTGCTCGGCCACGCCGAGGGCGTGTGCCACCTCTACCTCGACGCGGCGGCCGACCCCGAGATGGCCCGCAGGCTGGCCGTCGACGGCAAGTGCGACTACCCCGCCGCCTGCAACGCGACCGAGACCCTGCTCGTCCACGAGGCCTTCCTGGGGCAGCTGGGCCCGGTCGGCGCCGCCCTGCGCGACGCGGGCGTCCGCCTGCACGCCGACGAGCGCGCCCAGGCGGCCCTGAGCGCGGCCAAGGTCGAGTGCGAGCTGGCCCAGCCCGAGGTGTGGGGGCGCGAGTGGGGCGACCTGGTCCTGGCGGTCGCGACGGTCGACTCGATCGAGGACGCGATCGCCTGGGTGCACCGCCACGGGAGCGGGCACACCGACGCGATCGTGACGGAGGACCCGGCCGCGGCCGAGCGCTTCCTGAGCGCGGTCGACTCGGCCTCGGTGTTCGTGAACGCCAGCACCCGCTTCGCGGACGGCTTCCGCTACGGGCTGGGGGCCGAGGTCGGGATCAGCACCGGACGGATCCACGCCCGCGGCCCGGTGGGCGCGGACGGATTGTTGACGACCCGCTGGCTCCTGCGGGGTCAGGGGCAAGCCGCGGGCGACTACGGCCCCGGCAAGCGCCCCTTCACCCACCGCGCCCTGGAGCTCTCTTGACCGCCACCCCCGCCTCCTTCGCCGACCTCGCCGCCTCCCTCGAAGAGCTGCACGTGTTCCACGACCGCGAGACCGGCCTCCAGGCCGTGATCGCCGTCGACGACAGCCGCCTCGGGCCTCCGCGCGGCGGCTCTCGCCTGCGGGCTTACCCCGGCGGGCTGCTGGACGCGGCGGCCGACGCCGCTCGGCTCGCGCGCGGCATGACCCGCAAGTTCGCGGTTCACGGGATCCCCTACGGCGGCGGCAAGGCGGTGCTGCTCCAGGACGAGGCCGGCGCCAAGGACCGGGCCCTGCTCGAGGCGCGCCTGCGCGCCTACGGGCGCTGCCTCGAGCGCCTGGGCGGCTTCTTCGCCACGGGCCCCGACTACGGGCTCGGGGCGGCCGAGGTCAGCGTGATCCGCGAGGTGACCGAGCTCGCGATCGGCGGCCACGGCACCCGCTCGGGCGAGGCGACCGCCGCCGGCGTGCGGGTCGCCCTGGAGCTGGGCTTGGCCGAGCGCGGCCAGACGATCGCGGGCGCCCGGATCGGGATCCAGGGCGTGGGCGCGGTCGGCGGACCGCTCGCGCGCCAGCTGGCCGAGCGCGGCGCGCGCCTGGTCCTGGCCGAGCCGCAGGCCGCGCGCCTCGAGCC
>CALDQK010000230.1 GCA_937911525.1 uncultured bacterium | reverse complement strand
CTCAGGGCGCTTCCGAACCAGCGACAGCCAACCCCTCGCCCGCGCCCGCGCCCGCGCCCGCGCCCGCGCCCGCGCCCGCGCCCGTGCCCTCGCCCCCGCCCGCGCCCGCGCCCCCGCCGCACCTCAACGCACGCAAGCACGCCGGCAGCACGACCAGGTCCCCCACCAGCGCGCCGCCCATGGCGGCCGCACACAGCAACCCGAAGTTCCTGGTCGGCAAGAAGGGGCTGGGCGCGATCGCGAGGAACCCCGCCGCGATCACCACGGAGCTGAGCAGGATCGCGCGGGCCGTGCCGCGGGCGGCACCCTCCAGGCCCTGGCGCTGATAGGCGTAGAGGAAGTGCAGCGTGTCGTCGACCGCGATCCCCAGCGCGATCGCGGCGCACATGGCGGTGCCGACGTCTACGGGCAGCCCCAGCCCGCCCAACAACACGAACACCAGCGCCACCGGCAGCGCGTTGGGCAGCAACGCCGCCAGCCCCAAGCGCACGCTCCGCAGGACCACCACCAGCACCAGCTGCATCAACAACGCGGTCAGCAACAAGCTGTCGCGCAGGGTCGTCAACAAGGAGCGCTGCGTGCGCAGCAACAAGTCGTAGCTGCCGGTCTGGACCAGCTCGAGGCCTGCGTCGCCGAGCTGCTCCTCGAAGCTAGCCCGAACCTGATCGCGCAGGCGCTCCAGCTCCCCCGGCCCAAGGGTCTCGATCGCGAGCGAGACCCGCAGCAGCCGACCTTCCTCGGCCACGTAGCCCCCCACCTCGGCCGCGCGCCGTCTCATGACGTCGTCGAGCAAGAAGTCGGCGGGGAGCTGGTCGACCTTGGCCGTCCGGTAGCCCGCCTCGCGCAGCACGAGGGGCAGCGAGACCTGGGCCTTCACCCCCGCCAAGTGCGGAAGACCACGCGTCCAGGCATCGAGCCGCTTCAGCAGCGCGACGTCGCTCGCGATCGGGGCCGCGCCGCGCACGACCAGCTCCAGCTGGGCCAAGGGGACCCCCTCCGCCTCGAGCGCGGCGTGGTCGCGGCGGAGGGTGTGCTCCGGCGCGAGGTAGCGGATCGCGTGGGGCTGGGTCGTGAGTCTCGTCGCCCCCAGCACGCCTGCCAGGGCCAGGGCCAGGCCGAGGGGGAGCACCGCGGGCCAGGCCTGCGCCGAGCGCTCGGCCAGGCCGGCGACCCGCTCGCCGAGCTGGCTCGGGCGGGCCGAGCCAGGAGCCCCGCTCAACGAGAGCAGGAGCGGGAGCAGGAGCAGCAGCGCGGGCACGCCGAGCAAGAGCAGGGTGGCGGCGCTCAGCCAGCCGAAGGTCTGGATCGGCAGCACGTCGGAGCTGGCGAGGCTGCCGAAGCCGACGGCGGTCGTGCCGAGGGCCAGGGCGCAGGCGGGGGCCTTGGCGCGGGCAGCGCGCCACGCCGCGGGCCAGCCGGCCACGCCGGCGCGGCGCTCGTCCTCGTAGGCCACCAGCAGGTGGTAGCCGGTGGCCAGCAGGAGCACGAAGGCCAGCGGCTTGGCGATCGCGACGATCAGGTTGCTCGTGGTGCCGCTGAGGCCGAGCACTCCGTCCAGGGCGAGCACGCTCAGGCCGACCGGGATCAGGAGCGCCAGGGTGCGCCGCGGGCTGCGGGTGGCCGCCAGGAGCAGGAGCACGCAGGCGCCGACCAGCCAGGGCATGCTCGTGGCTTCGACCTCGAGGGCTGCCCGGTCGAGCTCCAGGTTGACCAGGGGCTGGCCGGCCACGCGGAAGGAGACGCCCGCCGCGGCAGCGCGCGAGCGCTGCTCGTCGAGCCACTGGGCCAGCTCGGCGCGCGCGGCCGGGCCGGCGGGGTGGAGGCTCGCGATCACGCGGGCGCGCGGCGGGGTGGCGCTCGGCTCGAGCAAGCGCAGCGACTCGTTGAGGGGGCCGCGGAAGGCCCAGCCGACGAAGCGCAGGCCGTCCTGGCCCAGCTCGGGGTCGCTCAGGATCGAGCACTCGCTGGAGAAGGCCCGCTCGGGGCCGAGGACCTGGGCCACGCCCGGCCGCGCGGCCAAGCCGCGCTCGAGCGCGCCGGCCTGGCGCACGACCTCGGCCAGGGGCGCGCCCTGGAGCGAGACCACCAGCACCTCGTCTGCGCCGAAGGTGGACTGAAAGTCCCGATAGGCGGCGATTCGCGCGTCACGTTGGGGGAACCAGGCCGCCGGCGCGTTGTCGATCGCCGGCTTGGGCGCCAGGAAGGCCAGGGCGACCAGGGCCACGGCCACCAGCGCGCCGGGCAGGGCGGCGGCGTGCGCAGGGAGGGAGCGGAGCCAGGTGGGGGTTTGCATGCCCGCGCGCGGTGCAAGTCCCTTGCCAGGCGACTCTGCGTGACTTGCGCAGGTTGCGCGCGGTCCTTTTGCAACTCCTACAAGGCGCTTTGCAAGGACCTCCGGTCTCCGCTCGGGATCCGTCAGCGCGAAAGGAGTTGCGGCTGGACCGGCGCATGCACAGTGGCTCTTCGTCACCTGAGAGGTGGCAAAGAGAGCAACCCATGGCCCCCACGATTCAGTCCATTGCCACTGCACTTCCCCCGCACTCCATGACCGCCGAGGAGTCCGAGGCCCGCCTGGCCCCGATCTTCGCGGCCCAGGGTGAGGACGAGACCCTCGTCGCCCAGATCGTCCGCAACAGCGGGATCCGCAAGCGCTACCTGTCCCGCCCGCCTGGCTTCTACCTGGCCGAGACCAGCCTCACGGCGCGCAACGGCGTGTTCGAGGAGGTCGCCGTCGAGATCGGCGTCGAGGCGGCTCGCAAGGCCCTCGACCAGGCGGGGATCCGCCCCGACGAGGTCGACCTGATCATCGACACCAGCTGCACGGGCGTCATGATCCCGGCCCTCGACGTGCACGTCGCCAACAAGCTCGGCTTCCGCGACGACGTGCGCCGGCTGCCCCTGACCGAGGCCGGCTGCGCCGCCGGCGCCACCTCCCTGGCCTTCGGCGCCGAGTTCCTCCGCGCCCGCCCGGGGGGCGTGGTGCTCCTGCTCTCGGTCGAGCTGCCCTCGCTGACCTTCCAGCTCGACGACGCGACCCGCGCCAACGTGGTCTCGGCCGCGATCTTCGGCGACGGCGCCGCGGCGGTCGTCCTGGCCGATCGGCCCGCGCCGCGGCCGAGCTTCGAGCACCTGGCCCACAAGGCGGTCCTGTTCAAGGACACCCAGTCGATCATGGGCTTCGACCTCCGCACTGAGGGCTTCAAGATCATCCTCTCCAAGCGGATCCCGCTCCTGGTGCGCCGCGAGCTGCGCGGCCAGGTCGAGACCTTCCTCGAGAGCCAAGGCGTCGGCCTGGACGAGATCGACTTCTTCGCGCTGCACCCTGGCGGGACCAAGGTCCTCGACAACGTGCGCGACGTGCTCGGCCTCGACGAGGCGCAGGTCGGCGCGGCGCGCGAGGTCCTGGCCGACTACGGCAACCTGTCCTCGGCCTCGGTCCACTTCGTGGCCAAGGCGCTGCTCGAGCGCGAGGAGATCCAGCCCGGCCGCTTCGGGCTGCTGATCGCCATGGGCCCCGGCTTCACGGTCGAGCTGGCCCTCCTGCGAGGTGTCGCTTGAGCGAACCCGCCCAGGAACAAGGCTCCGCCCCGGCGGCGCCCGCGCCCAGCCGGCTGGTCCGCTGGGCGCCGACCCTGGCCGGCCTCGCCCTGGCGGGCGTCGGCTTCGGCGCCCTCGGCGTCGCCCAGAGCCAGGTCGAGATCACGGTCCGACCCCCCGAGGCTCCGGCCGAAGGCCCTGACCCCCTCGCGCTCCTGCGCGACGACGTCGCGACCCTGCAGGCGGACCTCTCGGCGTTGAGCAAGGGGCTCGGGACCAACCTCGAGCAGCTCGCTCGCGGCCTCGACGGCGCCTCCGCCGAGCGCGACGACGACCAGGCGCGCCAGCTGGCCAAGCTCCAGCAGCGCTTGCGCACCCTGGAGCGAGCGGGCAGCACCCGCGCCGAGCGCCTCGGGCGAGAGCTCGCCGCCTTGCGGGCCGAGCTCGCCAAGCGCGGCGCCGCGCCCGTGGCCAGCGAGGAGACCCCCCTCGCTCAGGCGCCCGCGCCGGAGCCGATCCCGGAGCCGGCCCCCGAGCCCGCGGAGCCGGAGCCTGCGCCCGAGCCCGCGGAGCCCGAGCCCGCGCCCAAGAAGAAGCGTGGCCTGTTCAGCTTCAAGCTCGCCGGCGGCGGACCGGACTTCGCGCAGCGCCAGCGCTACCAGGTGATCGCCTCGCTCTCGCGGGTCGGCTTCGACGCCAAGAGCACGCTGCACGACTTCAGCGGCGTGACCTCCAAGGTGCGCGGCTGGCTGACGACGCGCCTCACGGGCGACGACGCCCACGCCCGCGGCCACGTCGAGGCCGAGGTCGCCGGCCTGAAGACCGGCGTGGAGGGGCGCGACGAGGAGATGCTCAAGCGCCTCGAGGCCAAGACGCACCCCAAGATCGTGTTCGAGCTCTCGCGCCTCGAGGCCAAGCAGAGCGACGCCAAGGCGCGCACCTACTCGGGCCTGGCCCACGGCGCCTTTCAGATCCACGGAAAGCGCAAGGAGGTCACGGTCCCGGTCCAGATCGAGGTCGACCGCTCGCGCCGCCTGGTCGCCAAGGGCGAGGTCGGCTTGAAGCTGACCGACTTCGGGATCGATCCCCCCAGCGTGGCCGGCGCGATCAACATGGAGAACGAGATCAAGGTCTGGCTGAGCCTGCGCCTGCGCTCGCTGGGTCAGGCGGAGGCGGACCAGTGAGGCTGCCGCACCTGCTCCTGCTCGCCGCCCTGGCCTGCTCGGGCTGCTACGCGAGCAACGTCGTCGAGAAGAACGCCCGCGAGGTCAAGGTCGGCGAGGCCAAGGTCGAGTGGCGGCCCGCCCAGGCCAGCGACGTGCCGGGCTTCTACGCCTCGACCAGGATCGAGGGCGAGGCCGCCGGCGCCCTGCTCAAGGCCTACTACTACTTCGGGGCCGAGGGCGAATACTCCGGCGCGGCGATGGTCGTCTCCCCCGAGGGGCCGCGCTTCGTCGTGGTCGAAGAGGAAGGCCGCTACGCCTTCAGCGCCGAGGGGATCGACCTCAACGACGGCTCGGGTCCGGTCGCCCTCGACGCCGCCCCCGGCCGCCTGCGCCTGCGCAGCGCCGACACCACGATCGTGTTCGAGCGGGTCGAGCTGCAGTAGTCGGCGACCGTCCAGACGATTGCCGCTTGGCCATCACCTATATACTCAAGATCCAAGCGGAGGCCTCGAGGGAGGTCGCGGAGGCCCTCAAGCCTGCGCTGAATCCGAACGCTTTGGAGGTCGCCGTGACGGCTGTAAACCAGATCCACGCTGAGGGCCGTGAGCAGGGTCGCAAGGAGGGTGTTCTCGAGGGGGAGCGCCGTGTCCTTCTGCGCCAGCTCCGTCGCAAGTTTGGCACGCTTCCCGCGGACAGCGAGCAGCGGATCGCGGAAGCCAAGCAGTCTGAGCTCGAGCTGTGGGCAGAGCGGGTGCTCGAGGCCACCAGCCTCGAGGGAGTCTTTGGCGGCGCCTAGGCCGGACCGCTCTCGCCCTCACCCCAAACCCTGAACGGCCCGTAGGCGATCTCGCCTTCTTGCGCAGCCTTGCGGGCTGCCCTCCTGACGGATTGATCTGGGTCGTTCTCGTCGTTCCACTGGGCAGGGTCGAAGGGCAGGCACTCTTCGAGCTCAACAACGCGATAGCCATCCTCTGTGAACCGAGCTAGAGCAAGCCGGCGCGCGTCGGCGGCGTTTCCGCTCGGCACGTAGAGCTCCAAGAAGGCTCCCGCGGCCCCGGGCGGAAACCTGCTGGCCGCGGTCGGAGCGATCTCGGAGTAGACGATCCAAACCGGCACGGCCATGGCTACGACTCGCCCACCACCGAGCGGACCTCGGTCAGCGTTCGCGCGCTCGCGATCCTCGCCAGCTCGACGCTCGGGGGGAGCGAGTCCGCGAGCCAGCCGCGACCGGCCTCGATCCCCATTCGCAGGGCGGCGTCCGAGAAAATGAAGCGGAAGCCGCCCTGGCGGCCGTAGCTGCGCAGGTTGGTGAGCTGGTCGACGGCGCGCAGGGCGCGCTCGCGGGCGGCGGGCGTCTCGCGCAGGTGGACGGGGTAGGCCTCGGGCGCGCGGACCGAGAACACCAGCGGCGGGGCGTCCTCCAAGGGGACGTCGAGGCGGGCCAGCTCGCCGCGCATGTAGGCCAGCAGCTCGGCGTCGCTGAGGCGGTCGATTCGGTCCCCGGCCGCGTGCGGGATCTCGATCATGAGCGAGCTGCGGCCCGGCGGCGCCATGGCCGGGCTGCGCTTGTTGGGCTCCTGCAGCCGCCCCGCGCGCAGCTCCCCTTCGCCCACGTAGCGCCAGGTCGTCGGCAACACGCGCGCCGCGCGCAGGCCGAGGTTCAAGAAGCGCACCGGGCGGAAGT
This sequence comes from uncultured bacterium, assembly GCA_937911525.1. Lineage (GTDB taxonomy): Bacteria > Planctomycetota > J058 > J058 > J058 > NORP233. The sequence goes on along the minus strand of CALDQK010000230.1, from coordinate 4,472 downwards.
GGAGGCTCGGGGCCAGGGTTCGCGCTAGCTCGGGCTCGACCAGCTCGAGCAGGGCCGGGAGCGGGATCGTCGAGAGCACGGCGCCGACGCGGACCCGGGCGGGACCCTGCGGGGTGTTCAGCTCGACGGCGCTCACTCGATCGCCCTCGCGGACCAAGGCGGCAGGGGTCGCGCCGCACAGGACCTCGGCGCCCCCCTCGAGCGCGCGTTCGCGGATCGCCTCGAAGAGCTGGCCCATGCCGAGGCGGGGGTAGAGGAAGCTGCGCGCGTAGGTGCGCGGCGGCGCTGGGTCCTCGCGGCGCAGCGCGCGGCGGAGCAGGGTCCGCGCGACCTCGCCCAGGTCCGTGACGCTGATCCGCTGCGAGGCCCACTCCGGGCTCAACTCTCGCGGGGCGACGCCCCACACCTTCTCGGTGTAGGGGCCGAGGAAGAGCTCGTAGAGCACCCGCCCGAAGCGCCGCGTCGCCCACTCCTCGAAGCTGCGCGGCGGGCTCGGGTCGCGGCGCAGGCGCTGGCGCAGGTAGGAGGCCAGCGCGCGGGCGGCCAGCCGCGGAGGCAGCTTGCGGGCCAGGTCACCGGGCTCGAGGGGGTATTTGAAGCGGCGGCCGAGCAGGGCCACCTCGCTGGTGCGCTCGGAGAGGAGCAGCTCGTCGCCGAGGAGCGCCACCACCCGGTCGAGGAGCTCGCGGTCGGCCGTAATGAAGCGGTGGCCGCCCATGTCGAAGCGGTAGTCCCCGCGAGCGTGGGTCCGGCACAGGCCGCCGGTGTCCTCCTCGCGCTCGACGACCAGGGCGCGCGCGCCGGCCTCGGCCAGCTCCCAGGCGGCGCCCAGGCCGGCGGGGCCGCCGCCCAGGATCAACACGTCGTGGTGGCCCAGGTCGATCAAAAGGAGTAGCCCAGCTCGAGGTAGACGGTGCGCTCGATCTCGAGGCGGGTGTGAGAGAGCTCGTAGCCGGCCTTGAAGAGCACGCCAGGGTAAGGGATCCAGCCGACGCCCCCGTGGTAGCGCTCGACGTCTTCGTCTTCGCGCACGTCGTCGTCGGGGTCGGCGCGGCCGTAGCGGAAGGCCACGAACACCTCCTCCAGCAGGAAGCGCTCCAGGCGCCAGTGATAGGCCGCGAGCGCGTAGAGGCCGATCCCTTCGCGAGACGAGACCCCCTGGGTCTGGCGCTCGACCTCGCTGCGGACGAGCTCGAAGCGCAGCCGCAGTCCTCCGACGATCGCCTCGGCGTCGAGCCCGTAGAAGCGGATCCGCCGGCGGGCCTCCTCGTCGTATTGGCCCGCCAGGAGGGAGAGGCCGAAGGTGATCCGGATCGGCAGGGGCAGCTGCGGGGCGCCGTCGACGCTGGGGTCGACGTCGAACAGGGTCAGCGCGATTCGGCCCGCGAACTGGGGCACGCCGTTGTCGTCCTTGCGCCAGAAGTCGGGCTCGCCCCGGTCGGGAGAGTCGAGGCCCTTGGTCAGGCCGGCCTCGAGCTCGAACACGCTCCCGAAGTCGCCGAAGGGGAGCGTCAGCCACACGTAGGCGCCCACGTCCGAGTAGGTGCCCGGGTAGACCCGCCGGAAGGCCGCGGGGCGGTTGGCGAGCTCGTTGCGCGGCGGCGCGTAGTAGCGCCGCTCGAGCCCGAAGGGGACCGGGAAGTGGCCGACCCGCAGGCGGACGCGCTCGTCGCGGAGGGGGCGGAACTCGAGGATCGCGAGCTCGAGCTCGGCCTCCAGCTCGCGCTCGAGCTCTCCGTTGGGCTCCTCCTCGAGGTCGCTCTCGAACTCGCCTTCGGCCAGGACCCCGAACCAGTGGACGGGGAAGTACTGCACGTAGAGGTCGACCGAGGAGAGCGCGAAGGAGTCGTCCTCGAGCACCTCGACGCTCTCGCGACCTTGCGTCAGGGCCAGGGTGCCGTTGGCGCGGCCGTGGATCTCGAGCCCGGGCGGGTCGAGGCGGGTCCGCACCGCGTCGGGGTCGAAGGCCGGCGTCGCGAGCGCGGCGCTCGTGACCGGGGCGGCGAAAGGGTCGGGGGCGTCGCCCAGGGCGGGGTCCGCGAAGGGGTCGGGCGCGTCGCCGAGCGAGGGCGGGGACTCCTCGGCGAAGGGGTCGGGTGCGTCGCCGAGCGAGGGGGCGGACTCCTCCGCGAAGGGATCGGGCGCGTCGCCGAGCGCGGGTGCCTCGGCGAAGGGGTCGGGGGCCTCTCCCAGGACCGCTGGGGACATGGGCTCGCTCGACGCCAGCGGGGCCGCGCTGGCGGAGGGGGCTGCCGGACCGGGCGCTGGCTCCGGCGCGGCGGCGCAGGCGACCAGGGGGCCGATCAAGAGCAGCGAGGCGAAGCTCCGCCGGAGCTGGCTCACGCCTCCCGCAGGAGCGAGTTCACGTCGATCTCGTAGGCCTTGATCTTGTTGTAGAGGGTCTTGAGCGCGACCCCCAGCGCCTTGGCCGCGGCGGGCTTGTCGCCGCGGAAGCGCTGCAGCGCGAGCACCACCAGCGCGCGCTCGGCCTCCTTGATCGTCATCAGCTCGCCGATCTTGGCCTTGCGGCCCGTGCCCAGGCGGAGGGCGACCTCGTCGGCGCCGATCACGTCACCCTCGGCCAGGATCGAGAGGCGCTCGACGACCATCCGCAGCTCGCGCACGTTGCCGGGCCAGGCGTAGCGCTCGAGGGTCTCCTGGGCCTCAGCGCTGAAGCGGCGCCGGGGGCGGCCCTTGGCCGCCATCTCGCTGAGGAAGCGCTCGACCAGCAGGGCCACGTCGCCCGGGCGCTCGCGCAGCGGGGGCAGCTCGAGGCGCACGGTGCCCAGGCGGTAGTAGAGGTCCTCGCGGAAGTCGCCGACCGCGATCGCCTCGTCCAGGTCGAGGTGCGTGGCCGCCACCACCCGCACCGAGACCTGGACCGGCGCGGTCGCGCCCACCCGCAGCACCTCGCCGAACTGGAGGAAGCGGAGCAGCTTGACCTGCAGGTCCAGGGGCAGGTCGCCCAGCTCGTCCAGGAAGAGCGTCCCGCCGTCGGCCGCCTCGACCAGCCCCAGCTTGCGCTTGTCGGCGCCTGTGAACGCGCCCTTCTCGTGCCCGAAGAGCAGGCTCTCGACGAGCGAGGGCGCGATCGCGCCGCAGTTGACCGGCACGAAGGGGCCGGCCTTGACCTCGCTCAGGGCGTGCAGCTCGCGGGCCACGAGCTCCTTGCCGGTGCCGCTCTCGCCGAGCACCAGCACCGGGACGTCGGTCGGGGCGACCTTGTGCAGGTCGCTGCGCACCCGCGCCATGGCCGGGCTCGCGCCCCACTCGATCTGGCTGGGCGGGAGCACGCTCGAGTCGGCCAGGGCCTCGGCGCGCTCCGCGCGGACCACGAGCGCGCGGCGCTCGAGCGCCTTGGCGATCAGCTGCTCGAGCTCGTCCAGGTGACAGGGCTTCTGGAGGAAGTCGTAGGCGCCGGCCTTCATCGCGGCGATCGCCGTCTCGACCGAGCCGTGCCCGGTCATCATGATCACCTCGGTCCGCGGCCAGCGCTGGCGCAGCTCCCCGAGCAGGTCGAGGCCGTCGCGCCCCGGCAGCTTGTAGTCGAGCAGGACCAGGCCCGCCTCGTCGCCCTCGAGGGCGACGAGGGCCGCATCGGCGTCGCGGGCCTCGCCCACGGCGTAGCCCATGGCCGCGATCTCGCGGGACAGGACGCGGCGCAGGTTGTCCTCGTCATCGACCACCAGCACACGCTCGGGCTTACGCGGCATCGTCGCTCCTCGCGGGCGGCCTATGGGGCAAGCGCACTTCGACGCAGGCCCCCCCGCCCTCATGGTTGCTCAGCTCCAGCTCTCCGCCGTGCTCGCGCACGACGCCGTAGACGATCGCGAGGCCCAGCCCCGTGCCCTCGCCCGCTGGCTTACTCGTGAAGAAGGGCTCGCAGGCGCGCTCGAGCTGCTCGGCGCCGAAGCCTGGGCCGTCGTCGCAGCAGACCAAGCGCGCGCCCTCTCCGTCCGGGAGGAGGGTCCAGCGCACCTCGCCCTGGGCGGCGTCGAGGGCGTTCACGCTCAGGTTGAGCACCACCTGGCGCAGCTGCGCCGCGTCGCCCTGGACCGAGACGGCGCCCTCGGGGAGCTCGAGCTCGAGCCGCTTGCCCTCTTTGGTCGCGCGGTGCTCCAGCAGCCGGACCGCCGAGCGCAGGAGCGCGCCCAGGTCGACGGCGCTCCGCTGCGTGGTCTCGCCGGAGCGGCTGAAGTCGAGCAGGTTGCGCGTGATCGACTTCACCCGGAAGGCCTCGTCGCGAATGATCTGCAGGTATTCGGGGAAGTCGGCGAACCCGGGGTGCTGCGCCAGGTCTTCGCTGCGCGAGATCCGCCGCAGCAGGCCCTCGGCCGAGGACGCGATGGCCGCGACCGGGTTGTTGACCTCGTGCGCCACGCCGGCGGCGAGGGTCCCGACCGAGGCCAGGGTCTCGGCCCGCACCAGGCGCCGGGTGCGGTCCTCGACCTGGCGCTCGAGGTCGCTCGAGA
>CALDQK010000229.1 GCA_937911525.1 uncultured bacterium | reverse complement strand
CGACCCCCTGGTCCCGCAGCAGATACACCGCCTCGATGGAGAGGTCCGCCAGCTTGCGCTGGCGCGCGGCGATGTCGGTCAAGAGACGAGTTCGGAGGCGCAGGAAGACCTCGTCGGTCGGACGGAGCTCCTCGACCTCGTCGAAGGACAAGAGCGCTTCGGGGTCGGCGGTCACGCCAAACACGTGGCGCGTGCCCGCCTCGGGAACGATCTCGTGGCGGAGGACGCCGAAGGGAGTGGAGAAACGACGCCACAAGACCGTGCTGACGTTCCAGCCCGCCAGAGCAGCGAAGCGGTCAATGGAGTGCTGCTCGTCGATCCGATCGCTCCAGGCCGTCTCCCGGACACCCGCCCAGCCTCGCACCTGGAAGGGGCCGAGCGAGGTCTTGGCCGAGAGCGTGGTTTGCAGATCGGCTCGCCAGGCGCGGTAGCTGGGACGGCCGCTGGCGTCGGCAGGACGGAGCCTGAGATGCCCGGCTCGAGAGGAGACGTCCAGGTAGAGCCCCCCCCAGTCAGGGGAGACCACAATGGGATGCAGGATCCAGTCGAGCCGCGCCTCTGGGGTGCGCTCGACCTGGGTCTGCCAGTCGTTGATCCGCGTCCGCCCGATCAGCCGGACCCCGAGATCGTCCCAGGCGCCGCGAAGGTAGGCGTAGGTCTCCTGCTCCTTCTCCGTCTGCGCGACGGTGCGGAAATACTCCAGCAACATGCCCCGGTCAGAGACCCGACTGACCTCGGCGTCGAGCTGGACCTTGCCAGGCAGCTGCTCCCGCACCAGGCCGCGCAGCCAGAAGCGACCTTCGTTGCGAATCGGCGTTCCGACGCGGTCCTGATCGGCTCGGTCGCGGATGCCATAGGCCCGCAGGAAACCCTCTCCCTTTCGCTGGCCCGAGTCCCGCCGCGTCCAGTCCACCCCCAGGGCGCCGCCGGAGCCGCGGCGCTCGAAGTACTCAGCGCGTCCCTCGCCTCCGACGCGGAGCTCGCCGAAGGCGTCGCTCTTGAGGCGCGTGAGCTCGCTCTTCAGGCCCAGGGTCGCGAAGGTGCCGAGACGACTCGAGGTCCCGACTCGGACCGTCGGCAGAGGCCAGCCAGTGTCCCAGCCCAGGAAAGGGATCCTGGGGGTCGCGAGGGGCTCGCGGAGGCCCACGCCCGGAGGCAGGAGTCGGAGGTGAATCCCCTCGGCCCCGAGGCGATAGCCGGGAGTCGTGCCCCGCAGGACCGCGTCCGAACCAGCGACGGGAGTCCAGCGCCTCGCCAGGGGCCCTTGCTGCCCACCGCCCGCGGCCTGGGAGAGCAAGCGACCCCGTCCCCCGCGAAGGCCAGCGCTGGCCGCGCCCGCTAGACCACCGAAGGCCGCGAGCGTGGAGGGGAGGGCAGGGGGGGGCTCGCTCGGGGCGACCTCGATTCGGTCGGCGGCGATCGCCCACAGCGGGCGGGTGTAGGCGCAGACCGTGGCGCTGGCCCCCTCCGCCACGATCCGGCCCGTGCCTTCGGCGCGCAGACGCTCCGCGGCCAGGACGAAGCGCGATGCGCCCAGGATCCCTCCGCCCTGGCCCGAGCGGGCCCGCACGATGCCCTGGCGGACGTAGGCCCGCTCGCGGCGGAAGTCGAGGAACACCTCCTCCGCCTCGATCACGTAGCGCCCCACCTGATCCGTCTCGACCTCCACCCGCACGAAGCCGCGCGCGTAGAGCCCGGTAACCGGCAGCCCGACCACTCCGCCCTCCGAGGGCGAGATCGGCAGCAAGAAGGCCGCCAAGGCCTCCGCCCGGACCTCGAAGCGCTGGCTGACGGGGGGCCTGCCGCTGCGGGTCACCAGCCTGCGTCCCTTGGCCCGCACGTCCATGGTGTCGTCGGGCAGATAGACCGCGACGTCCTGCTGACCACCCTCACCCGGGCGGCGCAGCAGCTCCACCCGGGCCGCCTCCACCTCGACGTGGAGCTGGGACTCGGCGCGGCTGCGGCTACTGAGCGGAGCCGGGTCGGCAGGTCGAGGACCTCCCACGCGCTGAGCGCGGGCCGGAGAGCCCAAGAGAGCGAGCAGGCAGAGACCGGCCAGGAGGAAGCTCCCCCTGAAACGCCCCGCGCGGCACCCTGGCTCGACCTGGTTCACGGCCCTTGTCATACGGCTCCGGTCGGACGCTCCCATGAGGGGTGTCAACGCATGTCAGGCGGGTAGACTTCGCCCGTGATCGTCGACAGCCACTGCCACGTCTCGACCTCCCGCTACGACGAGGACCGCGCCGAGGTCCTGAGCCGCGCCCGAGCGGCGGGGGTGGCCGCGATGATCGACGTCGGCTGCGACCTCGCCAGCAGCGAGGCCAGCCTGGCCCTGGCCGAGGCCGAGCCCGAGCTGGTCTACGCCACCGTCGGCCTCCACCCGCACGAGGCCAAACACTGGGACGAGGAGACCCCCGCCCGGCTGCGCGAGCTCGCCCGCCACCCGCGCGTCCTCGCGATCGGCGAGTGCGGGCTGGACTTCTACTACGACCACTCTCCGCGGGACGTCCAGCGGGCCGTGTTCCGCGAGCACCTCGCGCTGGCGCGCGAGCTCGACCTGCCCGTGGTCCTCCATATCCGCGACGCCTACGACGAAGCCCTGGGCATCCTCGACGAGGCCGGCGCGGGGGGGGGCGGTGTGCTGCGGGGGGTCGCCCACTGCTTCACCGGAAACGCGCGACAGGCGCTCGGGTTCGTGGAGCGCGGGTTCGGGGTCTCGTTCACGGGCGTCGTGACCTTCATGAAGGCCACGGAGGTCCAGGAGGCCGCCCAGGCGATTCCCCAGGACCACCTCCTGGTCGAGACGGACTGCCCCTACATGTCGCCCGTGCCCCTGCGCGGCAAGCGCTGCGAGCCGGCCTTCGTGGTCCACACCGCGCGCAAGATCGCCGAGCTGCGCGGAGAGCCTGAGGCCGAGGTGTTCGCAGCCACCGCGCGCAACGCCGCGCGCGTGTTCGGCTTCTCGCTCTAGCCCCCGCGCCGCGCCCGCGCCGCGGCCTCAGAACACGAGGAACTGGCGGCGAAAGGCGGCCAAGTCCTCCTCGCTCGCCTTGGCCCGCTCCAGGCGGCGATAGACCGCGCTGGGGTCCTGGTGAATCGCCTCGGCCAGGCCCGTGGCGGCCGCGACCAGGTCGGCCATCTTGCTGCGTAGCACGCGCGCGAGCACGCTGCGGATCGGGCGGCTGAGCCGATGCAGGACCTCGCTCTCGACGCGGAAGGCCACCTCGGCGCCGCAGCGCAACACCTGGCGCGCGGGTCGCTCACCCTGGGCCGGGCGCGCGACGCGCGGGTAGGTGACCAGGATCACTCCCGTGCCGCGAATTCGCGGCAGGATCCGCACCTCGAGCCGACCGCGGGCGACGACGCAGAGCCGACCGGGTTCGTCGAGCGCCCGCTCACCGAGGGCGACGGCCCCGGCCTGATCGTCGATGTGGAAGCGACCCTTGGGCCGGTCCTCGATGGCGTAGTCCCCGAGCTTCAGGGAGCGCAGCCAGCGCGCCGACTGGGGCAAGTGGGTCAGCAGATAGCGGTAGACCGCCGGGCTGCTCTCGACGTCGCGCGCCGGGATCCTGGTCTTGACCGTCGCGTCCCGCTCGACCCGCAGGACCTCTACTCGCAGGGCCTCGGGGATCCGCTCTCGCCAGTCCTCCTCCCGAGGCTGGTCCTGGGCGAAGGCGGGAGCGAGGAGGAGCAGGAGGGGGAGGGCGAAGCGCGTGCGCATGGCGCCACGCTACGAGGCTCAGACCTCGTCGTCGAGTGGCAGGCAGCGCTGCTCGGGGGGGACGTGCAGCGCGAGAGGATCGAGCCAGTTGAGGTTCGGCGCGGCGATCACCGCGTCCCCTCGCGCGCCGGTCAGCTCGATCCGGAGGTGCTCGGTCGGGACCTCGGTGCGGACGTGAGGGGCGGTCTCGAAGGTCGCCGTCAGGGCGCGCAGGTCCGCGAGCTCGATTCGTCCGCTTCGACCGAGCACGTCCCGCCAGACCACGCGGTCCGAGGAGACGAGCAGGAAGGGCTGACGGAGGAGGCGGCGCAGCTCATAGAGCAGCGGGGGCAAGGAGAGCAGCGCGCCCAGGGTCAGGAAGGACGCGAGGCTGGGACCCGGTCCCCAGAGGTGGCCCAGGAAGGCCCACTTTCCCGCGGCGAGCACGAGGATCCCGAGCGAAATGAAGAGCGCGAAGCACACCCCGCGATCGTCGCGGGGCCATACGCCTCGACCCGCGTAGCGCGGCGCGCGCCGGAGGAAGCCGAGGAAGTGACGCGGATCCGCCGGGGGCCGGGCGCAGGGGGCAGGGCGAGGCGACTCGCAGGCCGGGACGAGGGCAGGGTCCGCTCGCAGCTGGCGGACGAGGGGCACCCCCGCCCGCTGGAGCTCGATCAGGAGGCGCTCGGGGCGCAAGCTCGACGGCATGGCGAGCACGGTCCCGCTGAGCCGGTGGAGCTCACCCGCTCCGCTCCCTTCGCTGCAGAGCAGGTAGCGCAGGTGGGGCGGGAGCGTGGCGCTGGTCCTGCGGCACACGCTGCACGCTGGCGGATCGTTGCTCAGCCAGACCTCCGGTCCACTGGGGCTGAGGGCCCCGCAAAAGGGGCACAGCGACAGGTGCTCCACGTGTTTCCTCCAACCGCCCGCGACCTGGTCTTCGACGCCGCGGGGGTCAGGGGCTCACGCGAGCTTTTCTCGCTCCTATCAACGACCAGCGGTTTGAACTCCTCCTGGCCCCCGAGGGAGGGAAGCAGCCGGACAGCTCAGGGCTTAGGAATGCGCACGGACTTCGCGGAGGCAGAAGGGTGACCTGGCGGGCCTCACTCGCTAAGGTCTCACATAACGTGACCCGCAGGTCGTCTTTTGGAGTTCGCATGAACCGCTCCCGCTTCGCCCTCGCGCTCCTGTGTCTCGCGCTCGCAGGCCCTGGCCTGTGCCGCGCCGAGGACGCGCCCAGGCCGCTCGCCTTCGGCGAGGCCCTCGGCGAGCACGAGCTGATCGACATTCGTTACCTGCCGCGCACCCTGGGTGAGCTCGGGGACGCCAAGGCCTACGTCCTCTACTTCACGACGGTCGAGTGCCCGCTCGTTCAGCGCTACCTGCCGCGCGTAGCCAAGCTGGAGCGTGAGCTGCGCGCCAAGGGCGTGGCCGTGGTCGCGGTCAACGTCGGGCCCGGGGACACGATCCGGGCCATGGCGACGCAGGCGCTCGAGGTCGACGCCGCCTTCCCCTTCGTGAAGGACTACGACGCGCGCCTCGCCGCGCAGCTCGGCGTGGACCGCAGCGGGGCGGTGGTCGTCCTCGACGGCGAAGAGCGGCTGCGCTACCGCGGACGGATCGACGACCAGTACCGCCTGGGCGGGGTGCGCCCCAAGGTCAGCCGGCACGACCTGCGCGAGGCGATCAGCGACGTGCTGGCGGGGCAGAAGGTCCGCGTCGAGGAGACTCCCGTCGACGGCTGCAAGCTCAGCCCCGCGCTCCCGACCCGTCGGGAGCGCGCGCCGACCTTCGCCGCCGACGTCGCGCCGATCTTCTGGCGCAGCTGCGTCGAGTGTCACCGCCCCGGCACCCAAGCCCCCTTCTCGCTGCTGAGCTTCGAGCGGGCCAAGGCCAACGGGGCGATGATCGCGGAGGTCGTGCGCCAGGGACGCATGCCTCCCTGGTTCGCGAGCGACTCCCACGGCAGCTTCAGCAACCGCCGCACGCTCAGCGCGGATGAGAAGGACACGATCCAGGCCTGGGTCGCCGCGGGCTGCCCCTCGGGCGACCTCAAGCGGCTGCCCGCTGCCCCGACCTTCCCCGATCCCAAGGCCTGGCAGATCGGCGAGCCGGACTTCGTGCTGCCGGCGCCGGTCGAGGAGGAGCTCCCCGCGCAGGGCTACGTGCCCTATCGCTACGTGGTCCTGCCGCACGTGTTCGCCGAGGACACCTGGGTCTCCCGCGTCCAGATCCGCCCCAGCAACCCGCGCGTCGTGCACCACTGCAACCTGGCGGCCTTCGACTTCCTCGACCAGGACCGCAAGAAGGTCCGCTTCATCACGGGGCTCGTGCCGGGAGGCTCCGCGATGGAGCTCCCCAAGGGCGTGGCCTTCAAGATCCCGGCGGGCTCGATGCTGGTGCTTCAGGTCCACTACGTGACCACCGGCAAGCCCGAGAAGGACCAGATCTCGGTCGGCCTCCGCTACCCCCGTGAGCCCGTCACCAAGCAGCTGCACCACGTCCAGGTCTCGGCGCGAAAGTTCGCGATCGCGCCCTTCGCGCCCGCGCACCCGGTCAAGGCGAGCCGGACCCTCCGCCACGACGCGACCCTGATCGCGCTCTTCAGCCACATGCACCTGCGCGGGAAGGACATGAGCTTCCTCGCTACCCGGCCGGGCAAGCAGGAGCGCGAGACCCTGCTCACGATCCCCAACTACAGCTTCGACTGGCAGCTGGCCTATCGCCTGCCCGAGGGCAAGGTGCGCCTGCCCAAGGGCACCCGGCTGACCGTCGAGGGCCACTTCGACAACTCCGCGTTCAACCCCTACAACCCAGACCCCAAGGACCGGGTGCGTTGGGGCGAGCAGACCTACCACGAGATGTTCTACGGCTTCGTGTTCTACACCGACGACCACGAGCGCCTCGACCTGCGGGTCGACCCCAAGACGGGCGTCGCGCTGCCGGCTGCTCCAGCAGCGCCGAAGCCCGAGCGCGCCCCCAAGCCGACCCGCAGGCGCTACTTCTGAGCCGCCTCTGGTGGCACACTGGGGCTCGTGAGCGAAGGGCCCACCCGTGACAGCACCCGCGAGATCCTGAGGGTCGACCTCTCGGGAATCGACGACGTCCCCCTCGACGAGGAGGACGAGCTGCGGCGCGCGATCACCCGCCCCTTGGGTCGGGAGGTGCCGCCGGCCCCGGAGGGGGCCCCCGCGGTGGAGGCCCCCGCCAAGTACCGCCTCGAGCGCTGCCTGGGGCAGGGCGGCTTCGGGGTGGTCTACCTCGCGACGGACCTCGAGCTCGAGCGCCTGGTCGCGCTCAAGTTCCTCGTCAACGCGGGGCCCCCCGAGGTGGCGCGCTTCCGCCGCGAGGCGCGCTTCGCGGCTCAGCTCAACCACCCGGCGGTGGTCGAGGTCTACGAGCTCGGCCTGCACGCCGGGCACTACTACATCGCGATGGAGTTCCTCCCCGGCGGGAACCTCGAGGACGCCAAGCTCGCGCCGCGCCGGCTGGTGGAGGTCCTGCGCGAGGTCGCCGACGCGCTCGCGGCCGCGCACGGGCGCGGGATCGTGCACCGCGACATCAAGCCCGAGAACCTGCTCCTCGACGCCGAGGGGCGACCCCACATCACCGACTTCGGGATCGCCCACGACCTCTACGGGCTCGACCTCGACGAGGAGGGGACCGTGGTCGGGACCCCGGACCTGATGGCCCCCGAGCAAGCCCGCGGCGAGTCCGCCCGCGTCGACGCCCGCACCGACGTCTACGCGATGGGCGCGACCCTCTACGCCCTCCTGACCGGCGTGCGCCCCTTCGCGCGCCCGACCCTGCTCACGACCCTGACCGCCGTGCTGCGCGAGGACCCGCGCCCGCCGCGCGAACTCGACCCCTCGATCCCGCCGGCCCTCGAGGCGATCGCGCTCCGCTGCCTCGAGAAGGCTCGCGGCGCGCGCTTCCCCTCGATGGCCGCCCTGATCGAGGCCTTCGACCACTACCTCGAGGGGACCGCGCTGCCGCCGGGGCGCGCGCAGCCCCTCGGCCTCGACCAGGTCGCGCTGGCGCTGGCCGCCAGCCACACCCTGGCGGACTTCGACACGGCCCGAGGCCGGCGCAGCAGCCCCCCGCCGCGCGAGCCCCTGGTGCAGCTCCACGCGCGCTTGACCGCGCTCCTGCGCGAGCACCCCGACCTGGCCTGGCTGCGCTTCGTGCGCGGGCAAGCCGCCCTCCGCCTGGGGCGCTACGGACCCGCGCTCGAGGACCTGGAGCGGAGCGTGGATCGCCTCAGCGACCAGGGCTGGGCCCAGCGCGAACTGGGCGAGCTCTACCTGCGCCTCGCCCTGTGGGAGCAGGAGCAGCCTGCGCGTGAGCTGGACTTCGTGAGCGGGCTCGATCACCTCGAGGTCACGCAGGGCTACCTCCAGCAGGCGCTGATCGCCTTCGAAGCCGCCCGCGAGGTCGGCCCCCACGTGGTGGGGTGGCACGCGCCCTTCGCGCGCGCGCTGGACGCCTTCGCCTCGCGAGCCCCGCGAGAGTGCGTCGCGCGCTGCGACGCGATCCTGGATCACGACCCGGACCTGCCCTGGGTGTGGCGCCTGCGCGGTCACGCCCTGGCCGCCCTGGGAGAGGACCCGCGCCCCAGCTACCGCGAGGCCCTCCTGGTCCGCCCCGGAGACGCCCCGACCCTCCTCGCGCTGGGCGAGGAGGAGCTCTCCCGCGGCGACTGCGCCCAGGCGGGGGAGGTCCTCGAGCGGGCTCTGGTGGCGGCGCCCACCTCGGCCGCCGCCCTCTGCGCGCGGGCGAGGGCCCACCTCGCCCTCGAGCACTCGAGCCAGCCCGACCCCGCCTTCAGCGAGGCCGGGCGCCTCCTCGAGCGCGCGCGCGAGGGCGCGCCCCTGCCCCTGGCCGAGCGCCGGGCGCGGCTGGGGGACGACCCCGAGCAGAGCCGGGCGCTCCTGGTCGGCGCCTGGATCCACCAGGCCCTCGAGGTGCTCGACCGCTGCGAGCCGCGGGCCGACGCCAGCGAGCTCCTGCGCGCCAAGTCGCTCCTGCTCACGGCCGAGCACGTGCTCCGCCACGGGGAGGACCCGACGCCGGACCTCGACGCGCTGCTGCGCTCGCAGCACGCCGATCTGGGCAGCGGGCAGGTGCGGCCCTGGCTGGACCTCCTCGCCGACGCTTGGAAGGAGCGCTGAATGGGAGCCTCGCCAAGCGCGTCGTCTACGCCAGCAGCGAGGGGGGTCTCATGTCAGGCACGCTGAACGCTCTGCCGGCCGCGCTGATCGCGCTGGCCGGCGAGGCCAGGCGCCTCCAGAAGCTGCTGCGCGCCGACGGGCGGGTCAGCTCCTGCGAGCTCGTGGCCGGCAAGGAGCCCGAGCTGAAGCTCGAGGCGAGCGAGCTCGAGGCCGCGCTGAAGGAGGCGCTCAGGCGCTCGGGCCTCGAGGCCAAGCTCGAGCGACAGCCCAAGCTGGTGGTCCGCAAGCAGCGCTAGCCCGGACTCCGAGTCCAGGCACGAACGACGACAGCCCCGGAGAGACCCGGGGCTGCGCTGCTTTCGCTGGGGCGTCTCGCCTGAGCGCTAGCCGGCGTGGACCTTCACGCGCTCGCCGACGCGGGTCAGCATCTCGCGCAGGGTGTCGTAGTCGGGGTGCTTGAAGCGGACCCAGGCGTTGGCCTTGTAGCCCGACTCCACCGGCATCGTGGGGCTGCCCACGGGCGGGAAGTGCGACTCGGTGATGAACCCGCCCAGGTCGCGGAAGAGGGCGTCCTTGCCCTCGTAGCCGACGATCCGCCCGTTGCGGGTGGGGCGCAGGTTGACGTGGCCCGAGGCGAAGCGGCGCGAGGGGAAGTCCCGCGGGGGCAGGCTGCAGACCATCCGCGCCCACTCGGCGTAGAGGTCCATCTCGTTGGCGACGTTGTAGAGGTCCCAGGCGCCGACGCCGGGCGGGCGGCAGCCGATCTCGCTGAACATCAGCCCCTTGGGGGTCATGAACCACTCCATGTGAGTGGCCGCGGTGTGGATGTTCAGCGCCTCGAGGACCTGGCGGCCCAGCTTCTTGACCGCGTCGTAGCCGGGCGAGTCGATCCGGTTGGTCACGCAGATGTGGGGCGAGATCCAGCGGGTGCGCATCGCGTGCAGCACGTTGGGGTAGTAGTGGCTGATGAACTCGTGCCGGATCTTGCCGCGGTGGGTGATCGTGTCCCAGAAGCCCTCGTGCCCGCTGAGGAACTCCTCGACGGCGACCGGGAAGCTGCGCTCGGCCAGCCCGCTCTCGATCATCACGCGGTCGTAGTCGGCCTCGTTGTCGATCCGATAGGTGCCGGCCGCGCCCGCGCCGTCGCGCGGCTTGACGATGATCGGGTAGCCGACGTCGTCGATGAAGGCCTTGACCTCCTCGGGGGTCGAGGCGCCCGTCGAGGCGGCGCAGGGGATCCCCTTGCGGCGGAGGATCTCCTTCATCGTGGGCTTGTCGCGGCAGGCGTGCGTGGTCTCGAGGCTGGTCCCCGGGATCCCGCACTTCTCACGCACCTCGGCGGTCACGAGCACGTGGGCCTCGACGACGGCCTCGAGGCGGTCGATCCAGCCCCGCTGCTGGAGCTTGCGCGTGGCCTGATACATGGACCCCAGGTCGCAGACCGTGGGGACCTGCTCGTACCAGGTCAGCCACTCCTTGAGCTTGCTCGGGAGCGCGTGATAGGGCGCCTCGCCGATGGCGCTGACGGTGGCGCCGACCTGCTTGAGGGCCCGCACGAATTGGGCCTGGTTACTGGGGAAGGCGGGCTCGACGAAGATGACGTGCACTTCCGCGACCTCCGGGTGGAATGGGCGCGCATTGTGGGCCCTCCTTAGCGCCGGGCAAGGCTGAGTTTCGACTGGTCCTGAGCGGGCCCTCGCTGCGTCAAGGACCAGCCAAGAGGGCCAGCCTCGGCCCAGCCCGGCGGGGGTCAGAAATCCTTTCCCGGGCTGGCCCGCGCCCAGGTTCCTAGATACCCTCTCGGCCCTTCTCCGGGGCCCTCCCCGGTCTCACCTCCAACCGGCTCCTGGACGCCTCCTCGCAGGTCCTCCGTGCGCAACGTCGCCTTCGTGCTGCCCTTCGTGTTCGAGACCTCGCTCCGCTTCCTGCGGGCGACGCTCAAGCTCAGGGGTGTGCGGGTCGGCGTGATCTCGCGGGACCCCATCGATCGGCTCGGACCGGACGTG
>CALDQK010000228.1 GCA_937911525.1 uncultured bacterium | reverse complement strand
GGCGGCGGCCCTGGCCTGGGCAGGCGCGCTCGCGCTGAGCGCGGCCCACCTTCAGGCGGGCCGCGCCCAGAGCCTGCTCGGCTTCGCCCGCTGGGTCTCGCTGGCCCAGGCCGCGGGGCTCCTCCTCAGCGCCGGCCTCCTGGCCCGCGCCCCCGACGCCTTCGGCGCCCTCGACGGCGCGGTGCTCGCCGCCGGCCTGCCGACCCTCGGGCTGCTCGCCGTCGCCGGGCTCGCCGCCGAGGCCGGCGACCCCGAGACGCGCTGGGCGAGCTGCGCCGGGCTCGCCGGCCGCAACCGCGCGCTGGTCGGCGCCCTGGCCCTCTCGCTCCTCGCGCTGGCGGGGCTGCCGCTCACGATCGGCTTCGCGGCCAAGGTCCGCCTGATCCAGAGCGGCGCGAGCACCGGGCAGCTGCTCCCGGTCGGGCTGGCCCTGCTGAACGCAGTGGTCCTGGCCGGGCTCAGCCTGTGGGTCCTGCGACCCCTGACCCACCACGAGGCCCGCGAGCGCGAGCCCTGGGTCGGCGACTCCGCCACGACGCTCCTCTGCCTGGGCGCTTGCGCCGGGGTGCTGGCGGGCGGCCTGTGGTGGCCCGGGCTGGGGGCGGGCGGATGATCCACCGCGACGCAGGCGACCCCGACGGGCGCGGATCGCAGCGGGGCCCAGGCGGGCGACCCCCTGCGCTGCGCGAGCCGCCCCTGCGCGCGCTCCTGCGCAGCCGCCTCGTGACGGCCTTCTTCAGCGTCACCAGCCTGCTGGCCGTCGGCACGGCGGGCTACTGGTTCCTGGGTCGCTTGCACCACGTCGGCGTGCTGGCCCCGAAAATGGACCACGACTGGCCGATCCTCGACTGCCTCTACATGACGGTGATCACCGTCTCGACCGTGGGCTTCGGCGAGGTGATCCCGATCGAGCAGCTGCCGGTGGTGCGCCTCTACACGGTGTTCCTCGTCCTGTTCGCGATGATCCTGGTGGCCTACTCGGTCTCGTCGGCCACCGCTTTCCTGGTCAACGGAGACCTGCAACGACTCCTGCTGAGGCAACGCACCATGCGAGAGATCGGACGCCTGCGCGAACACTTCATCGTCTGCGGCTGCGGCGTGACGGGGCGGGTGATCATCGACGAGCTGGTCGCGCTCGAGCGACGGATCGTGGTGGTCGACGTCAGCGAAGAGCGGCTGGAGCAGGTCCGCGAGCTTCCGGGCGTGCTCACGATCCACGGCGACGCGACCCGCGACGAGATCCTGCTCGAGGCCGGCATCGAGCACGCCTCGGGCCTGGCCGCGGCCTTGCGCGACGACAAGGACAACCTGTTCGTGATCATCTCGGTCCGCCAGCTCAACCCCAAGGTGCGGATCGTGAGCGCGGCCAGCGAGATGGAGGTCCAGCAGAAGCTGCAGCGGGCCGGCGCGAACGCCTCGGTCTCGAGCAGCTACGTGGGCGGGCTGCGCCTCGTCAGCCAGCTGGTCCGGCCGGCCGTCGTCTCCTTCCTGGACGTCATGCTCTACCACCAAGACGGCGTGGTCCGCTTCGCCGAGGTCGAGGTCGGCCCGCAGGCGGTCGGCAAGACCCTCGGCGAGCTCGACGTGCCCGGCCGGATCGGCCTGCCGGTGCTGGCGCTCAAGCGCTCGCGGGCGGGCGAGTTCGTGTTCAACCCCGGCGACGAGGAGACCCTCGCGGCCGGCTCGGTGATCGTGACCATGGGCCTCGTGGAGCGCGTCCGCGAGCTCGAGACCCTGGTCGGAGACTCGGACGGCGCGCGCCTGCTGGGCGTCGAAGAGCCGGAGTCCGAGCAGGGCGAGGAGGAGCTGCAGTGAGCTCGAGCGAAGAGGCCTTCCACGAGGACCCCGCGGTGGCCGACGCGATCGCCGCGCTGCTGGCGCAGGTCCCCGCGGACGCGGGCAACCGCGACCTGATCGGCAAGATGCTCGGCCAGGTCATGCAGCTGCCCTCGGAGCCGCTCACCCGGGGCGAGCTGAAGCTGCTCGAGAAGTCGATGCGGGACTTCCGCGCCGCCTTCACCGGCTTCGCCGGGCACCGCGAGCGCAAGAAGATCTCGATCTTCGGCTCGGCCCGCAGCCCCGAGGGCAGCCCGATCTACGCCCACTGCCAGGAGTTCTCCCGCGCCGCGGTCGAGCGGGGCTACATGGTGATCACCGGCGCCGGCCCCGGGATCATGCAGGCGGGCAACCAGGGAGCAGGACGCGAGCACAGCTTCGGGGTCAGCATCGACCTCCCCTTCGAGGCCAGCGCCAACCCCTATATCGACAGCGACCCCAAGCACGTCCACTTCAAGTACTTCTTCAGCCGCAAGCTCTCCTTCGTCAAGGAGAGCGACGCGATCGTGCTCTACCCGGGCGGCTTCGGGACCATGGACGAGGGCTTCGAGTCGCTGACCTTGCTCCAGACCGGCAAGTGCGACCCGCTGCCGGTGATCCTGATGGACGTCCCGGGCGGCAGCTACTGGCCCTCCTGGGAGCGCTACGTGCGCGAGAACCTGCTCGGCCGCGGGCTGATCTCGGACTACGACCGCAACCTCTACCGCTTCACCAGCAACGTCGAGCAGGCCCTGAGCGAGGTCGAGCTCTTCTACCGCTGCTACCACTCGCTCCGCTACGTGGGCAACTTCACCATCCTGCGCCTCAAGCAGCAGCCCTCGGTCGAGCTGCTCGCGCGGCTCAACGAACGCTACGGAGACCTGCTCGCGGAGGGCAAGTTCGAGCTCATGAGCGGGCCCCACGACGCCGAGCGCAACGAGCCCGAGGCGGTCCGCGCGCTGCCCCGTATCGGCTTCCGCTTCATTCAGCGCCGCTACGGCCGCCTGCGGCGCCTGATCGACGAGATCAACCTCAGCGCGAGCAAGGAAGCCGAGCCACACGCGGTGGATCCGCCGCACGGGTCGGGCGCGCTGGAGCTGCCGGCGCCCGAGTAGGGCTACTTGCCGAGTCGCTCCGCCCGCTCGAGGTCTTCGGCGACCCCAGGGCGACCGAGCTTCTGCTTGAGCTCGGCGCGCAGCCGGTAGACCTTGCCCAAGGCCGGGTTGCTGGGGTCGCTGGTGCCGCCCAGGATCGCGTCGCAGAGCCCGAGCGCCTGGTCGGCGTGCCCGAGCTCGTCGAGCCGGCGCGCCTGCTCGAGCTGGGTCAGGACCAGCGCGTCGCGGTGGGTCCGGGCCGCCTCCTCGGAGACCTGGCGCTGGAGCCTCAGCTCCTGCTTCAGGTCGTCGAACTCGCTGCGGGTCCAGGCCATGCCGGCGATCGCCGCGAAGAGCAGCAGCACCAGCAGGGTCGTGCTGCGCCCCACCTCCGGCGGCGGCGTGTAGGAGCTCTCCGGATCGGCGGACTCGGGGGTCGCGGGCGTGGACGCCGGGGTCGCGGGCGTGGACGCCGGGGGCTTGTCGACGACCTCGGTGTCCGCGTCGAGCGCCGCCTGCTCCGTCGCGGGCTCGGCGTCGGGGTCCGGCGTCACCACGCGCGGCGTCGGCGTGGACGGGGTGTCGTCCGAGCGCTGGCTGGGCGGCGCCGCCGGCTTGGCCTCCAGCGCGGCCTCGGCGGCGGCCACCGCGGCGCGCTTCAGGGTCCGGTAGCCCCCGATCGGGGTCATGTTGTCGTTGGCGACCAGCCAGCGGCGCAGGGCGCGCGCGGCCGCGTTCATGGAGGGGTAGCGGCGGTCGCGGGCGCAGATCATGCGCTCGACGATGTTGACCAGCTCGGGGTCCAGGCCTGGGACCCACTCGGTGATCGGCTTGAACTCACAGGTGATGATCTTCTCGAGGAAGCGCCGCGTGTCGTCGTCGTAGTAGGGCAGCGAGTTGCCCCCCGCGAGCGACTCGTAGAGCACCACGCCCAGCGAGTAGAGGTCACAGAGCTCGTCGTAGGCCGAGCCCTCGACGTACTCGGGGGCCATGTAGGGGATGCTCCCTAGCAGGTCCTCCTCCTCGTCGTAGAGCTGGCGCGGGCCCTCGGTGGCGATCTTCTTGGCGATCCCGAAGTCGACCAGGAAGGGCGAGCCGTCCTCGCTGGCGACGATGATGTTGGCGGGCTTGAGGTCGCGGTGCACCACGCCCTTGCGATGGGCGTATTGGAGCGCCTCGGCGATCGCGAGCACGATCTCGACCGCGCGGTGCGGCTCGAGGGGATCGCGCAGGAGCATGCGGTCGAGGGGCAGGCCCTCGATGAAGTCCATGGTGAAGTACTGGATCCCGCGGAACTGCCCGACCTCGTGGACGCCCACGATGCTCGGGTGGCGCAGCTGCGCGACCGCCTGCGCCTCCTGCATGAAGCTCTGCGAGGCGTCGTCCTTGCCCAGCTCCTCCTGGCGGAGGGTCTTGACGGCCACGATCCGGTCGAGGTCCGGCTGGAGCGCCTTGTAGATGATCCCCATCCCGCCGCGCGCGATCTCGCCCAGGATCTCGTACTTGCCCAGACGCTTGAGCATCCGGATCTTGGCGGTGTTGGTCTCGTCGGGCCGGGTGAGCAGCACCTTGGTGTCGGTGTGCTTGGCCTGGAGCTGGTCCTCCACCATGACCGAGTTGACGCTGCCGGGCTTGAGCTCTCCGTGGCAGCGCGGGCACTCGTAGTGGAAGCGCGGCGAGTAGCCGCGAATGTTGTATTGAGTCCCGCAGCCTCCGCAGAGGAGGATGACGATCTTCTGGGCCTCGAGGACCTCCTGGACTTGGCCAGGGGTCAGGTAGCCCTTCTCGACCAGGATGTGACCCAGGCGGGCGAAGTCGCCCCGCTCCTGACGCTCGGCCTGGATCTTGAGCGCCTCGTCGAGCTGCTCGACGCTCATGAAGCCGAGATCGATGACGATCCGGCCGAAGGAGCCCTCGGGCGGGAGCTTGGGCTCGGTCGAGGGGCTGGCTTGAGGCTCTGAGCTGGGAGCGGACACCGATCTCAGCTTAGTTAGGCCACACGGCTCAAGCTACCCCCAGAGAAACGCTGCAATCCGGCCAGTCCGGCTACTGCTGGAGGAGGCGGACCACTCGCTCCATGGGGATGACCTGCTGGTTGAAGCGGTCGTCGACGCTGAGGCGGACCACGAAGGCCGAGGGGAGGAAGCCCACGCGGTACTTCACGTTGAAGGACGCGATCACCGTGCGGACGGGGCCACCCTGGGTGCCCGAGACCATGCCGCTGTCGATCACCGCCTCCGGCTCGTCGCCGAGCCAGGAGGTGCGCAGGCGCGCGAAGGGGACCTTCTCGAGGAAGCGCAGGCTGACGAAGTTGCCCGCGTCGCCGAGGCTGGTGCCGCCCTCGGCCGAGATCGTGTCGATCGTCCACAGGCGAGCAGGGAAGCGCTCGGCGGCGGCCGTGGTAGGGGTCAGGTGGTTGGCGTCGTCGTCGTGGGCCTCGAAGAGGAGGACCTGGGTGCCGGGGCGCACGCCGCGGAAGTCGAAGTTGCCGTACTGCCCCAGGTTGGGGGTCGCCGACATCTGATAGCCCGTGTCGGCGGGGTCATCGGGGTCCGAGGCGGCGGCGGTCGGGTCGAGGGTGCGCAAGGCGGTCGGGCCGAGCTCACGCTCCTCGAGCTTGGCGACGCCCGAGTAGAGGAAGGGGACGCGGTCCGTGAAGGCCGTGTGCTGGCCCGAGAGGGGCTCGATCTCGCGCGAGGTGCCCGAGGCGTTGGTCGCGGGCGGGCGACCGCCGAAGGAGCTGACGTAGCCGCGGGCGATGTCCGCGTTGAGCAGGTCCGCCTTGAGGCTGTCGGGGTCGCTCGGGTAGTTCGAGACCGGCGGCGCGGCGTGATAGACGTTGGCGTCGCCGAAGGTGGGGCTGAGCTTGAACAGGAAGCTGATCTTGAGGTCGCAGACGTCCACGGCGCGAATGTCGACCTGATCGGTGTCGTTGGTCAGCTGACCCTGGGCGTTGAGGAACCAGATCCGGCGCCGGAGGAGCGAGCGACCGCCGGGGGTCGGCTGGACCAGCCGGTAGTGGATCAGCGCCGGGCGGTTGGAGTCACCGATCGTGATGAACGAGCGGACGTAGATCTCGTCGCGCCAATAGGCGTTGGACTGCAGGTAGCCCTCGGCCTGGTCGATCAGGTAGGGGGCCGGGGAGAGGATCAGCGGCGCGCGCTGGTAGTCGGCCTGGTTCAGCTCGTCGGCGCCGTTGGGGGCGAGCGGGTCGGGGCCCACGGCGAACTCGGGCTGACCGAGGCGGAACAAGGGGTCCTGGGGGTCGACGGGGGCGCGCATGTCGCCGCCGGCCGCGCCGCCGCCGGTGCCGCCGCCGGGGGACACGCGCACGGTGTCGGGCGGGGTCGTGCTGGTGTCGAAGAAGCCGTTGCCGTCCTCGTCGTTGAAGAACTCCATATCGGTCGTGAGCTGGGTGTTGGCCAGGTCACGCTCGATCGTGTCGAGGATGTTTCGGACGCGCTGGTAGGTCTCGATCCGGTTCAGCTGGGTGCTGAAGATCTCGTTCGACTGGACCCAGACGAAGGTCATGACCCCGACCAGGATCACGCTCAGCGCGACGGCCACCAGGAGCTCGACCAGGGTCACGCCGCGGGAAGCGAGGGGGAGACGAGTCGGGCGAAGCAAGCGCTTCAGCATGGAGGAGTCCTTCCAACCTTCGAGCTGCCCTGGACTTGAGCCCATGGGCCGTCAACAGGAAGGGACGGTGTGCGTCCCGCTCGTGTTGCATCCAATTCCTCGGACCTGGGCAGAGTAGGCGTCGCGAGGGGAGCACGCAAGGCCCTCGCTCCCGCCACGCAAGGGCTTGCAAGGAATGGGGCAAGCCTGAGCGCGCCAAGGCGCGTCTCTTGCTTCTGCTGCTTTGCGCTCTCCCTGCGCCCGGTTAGGTTCCCTGCCATGATCCCTCCCGAGCGGGTCCGTAACGTCGCCGTGATCGCTCACGTCGACCACGGCAAGACCTCCCTCCTCGACGGCCTCCTCCGCGATGCCCAGGTGTTCCGCACCGGGCAGGTCGTGGATGACTGCGTCATGGACCAACACGACCTCGAGCGCGAGCGCGGGATCACGATCTTCTCGAAGGCCTGCGCCGTCGAGTGGAAGGATCACCGGCTCAACATCATCGACACCCCCGGCCACGCCGACTTCGGCGGCGAGGTCGAGCGCGTGCTCGGCATGGCCGACGCGGCCCTGGTCGTCGTCTGCGCCCACGACGGGCCGATGCCCCAGACCCGCTTCGTGCTCCGCAAGGCGCTCGCCAATGGGCTGAAGTTGATGGTGGTGGTCAACAAGGTCGACCGCAAGGACAGCCGCGCGGAGCTGGTCCCCGACGAGCTCTTCGGGCTCCTGATCGATCTCGGCGCCGACGAAGAGCTGCTCGAGTCGCCCGTGTTCTTCGGCTCGGCCAAGCTGGGGCGCGCTGCGACCTCGCTCGCGGGCTTCCCGGACTCGACCAACCTGCACCCGATCCTGGACGCGATCATCGAGCACGCACCGCCCCCGCCGGTCGACGCCGACGGCCCCCTGCGCCTCTGGATCAGCCAGCTCGACTGGGACGACTACGTGGGCCGGATCGCCCTGGGCCGGATCGCCCGCGGCAGCCTCAAGGCCGGCCAGCGCGTGCTGCGGGTCAAGCCCGACGGCAGCCACAAGAGCGTCGAGATCAAGCGCCTCTACCAGTACCGCGGCCTCCAGCGCGAGGAGGTCAGCGAGGTCAACGCGGGCGACATCGTGTTCCTGGCCGGGATCGACGAGATCGAGATCGGCGACACGATCTGCGCCCTCGACCACCCCGAGCCCTTCCCCGCGATCGAGGTCGACCCGCCCACGGTCTCGATGCGCTTCATCGCCACCGACTCGCCCTTCCGCGGCCGCGACGGCGACAAGGTCACCTCGCGCCAGCTGCGCGACCGCCTCTACCGCGAGGCCCGCGCCAACGTGGCCCTGCACGTCCTCGACACCGAGACCAGCGAGCAGCTCGAGGTGCGCGGGCGCGGCCTGCTCCACCTCGGGATCCTGATCGAGGAGATGCGCCGCCAGGGCTACGAGTTCTCGGTCAGCCGCCCGCGCGTGATCGAGAAGGAGCTGGAGGACGGCACCCGCCTCGAGCCGATCGAGCTCTGCCTGGTCGACGTGACCGAGACCCACCAGGGCAAGGCGATCGAGCTGCTCGGCAACCGCCGCGGCGAGCTCCTGAGCGTCACCCCGCGCGGCGACCAGGTCCGGCTCGAGTTCCACGTCCCCGCCCGCGGCCTGATCGGGATCCGCTCGCTCCTGCTCAACGCGACCCAGGGCGAGGCGACCCTCAGCCACCAGTTCCTCGAGTACGGCCACTACCGGGGGCCGATGCCCAAGCGCAAGACCGGCGTCCAGATCGCCATGGACATGGGCAAGGCGACCGCCTACGCGGTCGAGTCGCTCGAGTCCCGCGGCCAGCTCTTCGTCGAGCCCGGCGCCGAGGTCTACTGCGGCATGATCGTGGGCGAGCACCGCCGCCCCGAGGACCTCGACGTGAACGTGTGCCGCAAGAAGGCCGCGACCAACATTCGCGCGGCGGCCGCGGAGCGCAAGGTCGTGCTCGCCAAGCCGCGCGAGTTCGGCGTCGAGGAGGCCCTGGCCTACATCAGCTCGGACGAGCTGGTCGAGATCACTCCCACCACCATCCGCCTCCGCAAGGCGGAGCTGGACCCCAAGGTGCGCAAGCGCGCGGCCAAGGCCGCCAAGGCATAGCCGCGGCCGCGCGAGCGGCTAAGCTCTCCTGCCACAGATGCCCGGAGGACCCATGGACGCCGACGTCCAGTTCGGACAGATCGCCCTGGCCCACAAGCTGATCGACAAGAAGCAGCACAGCGAGGCCTGGAAGACGCTCAAGCAGCTGCGCAAGAAGAAGAAGAACAAGAAGCTGCGCTTGCTCGACGTGCTGGTTGGCAAGGAGATGATCAGCGGCCGCGACGCGCGCAGCATCGAGAACGCGCGCGTCTACCGGCAGGCCCGCATGGAGGACAAGCTCTACGCGCGGATCGTGCTCAAGAGCGGCTTCTGCAAGTCGAAGCAGGTCGAGAAGGGCCTCTCCAAGCAGCGCGAGAGCTACCTCGAAGGCGAAGGCGTGGTCCGCCTGGGCGAGTTCCTGCTCGACAAGAACTGGCTGACCGAGGAGCAGGACGAGGCGATCCAGAAGGCCCTGGGCGACCTCGACGTCGAGGAGTACATGGTCGGCCGCGGCAAGAAGAAGGCTGCCCCGCCCGAGAGCGAGGACGACCTCGACGACAGCGACGACCTCGACGACAGCGACGACCTCGGCAGCGACGACGTCTCGGAGGTCGAGGACGGGTCGGGCTCGGACGCGGGGGTCGAGGAGCTCGACCTCGACTCGCTCGGAGAGAGCGACGACGACGACGGCGACGACGACGACGACGGCGACGACGACGGCTCGGGGCTGAGCGGCCTGGACATCGACCTCGACTCCGACGCCGCGGGCTCGGACCGCAACCTGGACGACGCCCAGTCCATGGACGACCTCGACGACGAGATCGAGGGCGCGCTCTCGGGCGTGGACGACGACGACCTCGACGTGGACCTCGGGGATAGCGACGACGACGACGACGACGACGACGACGACGACGACGACGACGACGCCCTGGGCAGCGACGACCCCCCGCCTCACGGCCTGAGCAGCGACGACCTCGGCAGCGACCTGGACGACCTCGACGACGACGACCTGGGCGACGACGAGGACGACCTGGACCTCGGCAGCGGAATCGCCCTGGACAGCGAGGAGGTGGCCGCCGCGAGCGGGCGCGCTCCCAAGGTCGAGGACAAGAAGGGCAAGAAGTCCCAGAAGAAGGGCAAGGACGAAGGCGCGGGCAAGAAGGACGGCAAGGGCAAGGGCAAGGGCAAGCAGGACGACAAGGGCAAGGGCAAGCAGGACGACGGGGGCAAGGGCAAGAAGAAGCCCAAGGTCCCCGCCAAGCGCAAGCGCCGCTTCTAGCCGCCCGCGAGGTCGGGGCCCTCGCTTACCTTCTGCCCCACTCAGCAGCCCCGGAGGCTCCATGACCGTGCTCGCGAACTACCTCTCCCAGCTCGAGGGCGAGGCCCCTGATGCGGGGGCCGCCGCCTACTACGCGGCCCTGGACGCGGTGGCTGCCGGCTCGCCCGGCGTCGCGCGCTCGATCGTGGGCGAGCTGCGCGACCAGCGCCGGCACGTGAAGCTGATCGCGAGCGAGAACTACTCCTCGCTCGCGACTCAGCTCGCCCACGGCAACCTGCTGACCGACAAGTACGCCGAGGGCTACGCCGGCCACCGCTTCTACGCGGGCTGCGACAACGTCGACGCGATCGAGACCGAGGCCGGCGACCTCGCCAAGCAGCTCTTCGGGGCCAAGCACGCCTACGTCCAGCCCCACTCGGGCGCGACGGCCAACCTGGTCGCCTTCACCGCGATCCTCTCGGCCCGGGTCGAGCACCCCTTCCTCGACGGCCGGAGCGTGTTCGAGCTCGAGCGCGAGGACTGGACCAAGCTGCGCGACACGGTGCACCGCCAGCGCCTGCTGGCCATGGACCTCAGCTCGGGCGGCCACCTGACCCACGGCTACCGGCTCAACATCTCCAGCCAGCTCTTCGACAGCCACACCTACAGCGTCGACCCCGAGACCCACCTGCTCGACCTCGCCCACGTGCGCGCGCGCGCCCAGGAGGTCAAGCCCCTGGTCCTGATCGCGGGCTACAGCGCCTACAGCCGCAAGCTGAACTTCGCCAAGCTGCGCGAGATCGCCGAGGAGGTCGGCGCGGTGCTGATGGTCGACATGGCCCACTTCGCGGGTCTGGTCGCGGGCAAGGTCTTCAGCGGCGACAACGACCCCGTCGCTCACGCGCACATCGTGACCTCGACCACGCACAAGACCCTGCGCGGCCCCCGCGGCGGGATCGTGCTCTGCCAGGACGAGCTGGCCGAGTTCGTCGACAAGGGCTGCCCCAACGTGCTCGGCGGCCCCCTGCCCCACGCCATGGCCGCCAAGGCCGTCGCATTTCGCGAGGCGCTGAAGCCCGAGTTCCGCGACTACACGGCCAAGATCGTCGAGAACGCCCAGGCCCTCGCCGCCGGCCTGCTGAAGCGCGACCTGCCCGTCCTGACCGGCGGGACCGACAACCACATCGTGCTGGTCAACGTGGCCAAGGCCGGCGCGCTCAACGGCCGCCAGGCCGAGAGCGCCCTGCGCGACTGCGGGCTGACCCTCAACCGCAACGCGGTCCCGCCCGCCGACCCCAACGGCCCCTGGTACACCAGCGGCCTGCGCTTCGGCACCCCGGCGGTGACCACGCTCGGCATGGGCCCCGCCGAGATGGACGAGCTGGCGGACCTGATCGCGCTGGTGCTCAAGAGCACCGCCCCCAAGACGCTCACCAAGGGCAAGAACGCGGGCAAGACGAGCAGGGCCAAGTACGTGCTCGACGACGCGGTCAAGGTCCAGGCCCGCGAGCGGGTCGAGGCCCTGCTGGGTCGCTTCCCGCTCTACCCCGAGCTCGACCTCGGTCTGCTCGAGGGCGCCAGCTGGGCGAGCGAGTAGCCCCGCTCAGGCGCTCCCGTCGTGGGCGGCGCCGAACCAGAGCTTCGCTGCGCCCGCGCCGCAGGTCAGGGTCGCGGCGAGGAGGGTGACGACCAGCGCCTGCACCGGCGGGCGCCGCACCGGCCCGTGGGCCCCGGCCCAGGTCAGCCAGGCCAGGAAGGCCGCCACGCCAAAGAGGAGCAGCCCGTAGCCGATTTGGCGCATGCCCTTGGCGCGGATCGCCTGGGCCCGCTCCGCGAGGAGGCCGCGCAGCAGCCGCTCGGCCTGGACCGACTCGACGCCAGCCAGGGCCAGCTCGCGCCGCGCGGCGGCCTCGCCGCGGCCCCAGATCACGAGCGCTCGCGCGCGCGCGGCGGCTGCTTGGACGTCGACGATGGGCTTGAAGGGTGAGTGCATGCCCTGAGAGGGGCAAGCGCGGTGCCGCTGGGTCCTTCCCTAAGTCACAGCGCCCCGGCGCTGAGCTGAAGCTGCGGGCGACAGGGCTGTCGTCGCCGTTGCTACGTCACTCGAGCAGGAACACCAGCGCCGCGCCCGCGCTCGCGGCCTGCGAGAGCCAGCTCGCGTAGGCGCTCAGGGCGTATTCCTCCGCGTCAGCGGCGTCCTCCGGCGCCCCGCCGGGCCGGAGCCTCGCGCAGAGGACAGGGATCTGCGCGGCGTCGAGGAAGCCGATCTCGCTGCGGAACCCTCGCTGCGCTCGACCCAAGAAGGGCTCGGGCAGGCCAGGTCGCATCGCCTCCAGCCCGGGAGCGTGGGCCGAGAGGGCCTCCTCGAGGATCCCGCCCTCGACGCCCTCGTCCTCGAGCGGCTCTCCGAGCTCGCGCACGAGCTCTTCGAAGAGCTCCCGGACCTCGTCAGGATCGTCGCTCGCCGCGAGCCGATTGGCGGCCTCCTGCCCGAGCTCGTCGAGGGAGACCGCGTAGGCGAACCAGAGCATGCTCATGAGGACTCCGTGGCGCGCGCGACGCTCACTCGAGCGGGCGGAACACGCCGAAGCTGCTCGTGTAGCCGAGCAGGCAGGTGTCGGCGCCGACGGGGCCGATCTCGCCCGCGCAGAAGAAGCCGCCCACGGGGAGGGTCGGGCCGAGCAGCTCGCGGAACAGGCGGGTGTCGTGGTCGGGCTCGCCGTAGAGGTGCTCGCCGCGACCCGTGCAGGAGAAGAGGACCGCGCCCGTGGGCGAGGTCGCGTGCCCCTGGGCCTGGTAGCGGCGCAGGTGCTGGGCGAGGTCCTCCTTGGCCGCGGCGCCGTCGCGGAGGTGGAAGCGGACGCGCTGGCCGCGACGCAGGAGCGCGCCCACGGCCAGGATCCCGCGCCTTGGGTCGGCGCCGATCACGTTGCGGATCAGGAACTCCGGCTCGCTCGACTCGTCGAGCAGCCCGGTCGAGGCCACCCCGAGGTGGAGCGAGCGCTCGAGCAGGCTGGCGTCGCTGCCGGCGAGGTCACGGTAGAGGTCCTCGAGGACCTCCGTCGGGCGCTTGCCGTCGAGGCCGAGCAGGAGGTTGTGCTGGCACTCGGTGACCGTCAGCGTCGGGCCGACGGCGCGGCACCCCTGGGCCACGACGGGATCGAGCGCCACGTTGCCCGTGAGCGCGACGCCGACCACACCCTCGTGGTGGACGCCCTGGTCGAGGAAGAGCAGGTTGCTCGGCGAGTCGCTCGCGAGCCCGCCCACGATCGTGCTTTGTGGATATGCAAAGTCGAGGCCCTCCAGGAGGCGATTGGGGTCGGTTCCGCCCCCCGGCTCGCAGAGGAGCAGGAAGTGGGGCGTGGGTTGAGGGGGGACGCCGAGCAGCTCGACCCAGCGCCCGGGGGGGTCGTCGGGGGTCGGCAGCTCGTCGCCGTCGAGGCGAAAGGGGCGCAGCTCGACGCCGGGCAGGCGGCCCGCGAGGGCCGAGACGCCTGGCTGGAGCTCGAGCTCGCGGCCGGCCCCGATGACGCCCGCGCCGGTGCAGCCCAGCATGACCTTGGGCGAGAGGCGCTCCCGCAGCCGGCGGGTCAGCTCGTTGGCGTGGGGACGCAGCTGGGGCGAGACGAAGAGCAAGAGGAGGTCGATCCCCGGCTCCCCGCCCTGCTCGCCGCCCGCAGGCTCTGCAGACTCCTGGATCAGGGGCGCTAGCCCTGCGGCCAGCCCCTCCAGCGCCTCGGTCGGGCGGGTCGTCTCACACAGCGCCGAAGCCCACTGCACGATGGCAACGTGGCAGCGGCGAGGGGAACGCGCCAGGGCCGGCTCCAAAGTCCGCGCTGGCAAGTAAGAGCGCGCCCTGGACGCTCCCGCTAGACCAAGAGGAAGGGGACGAGGGTCCGCGAGAGGAGGAGGAGTTTGAGCGGGGGAGCGATCGTTGGCGGCGTCGCCGTCGTGGTGATTCTAGGAATACTCGTCTACTTCGGCTTTCAGAACCTGGCGCAGGCCAAGGCGCTGGGCAACGTGGTCCACCCCTCTCGGCTGGGCATGTTCTCGGGGCGAGCCGTGACCCTCGTCGGTCGCCCCCAGAGCCTCTATCGCGGCAGCGACCCCTTCCGGGAGCGCTACCTGTGGTTCAAGAAGGAGTACCAGGAGAAGCGCGTCGACTACTCGTCGGACAACAACCGCGAGCGCTGGGTGACGGTCAAGACCGAGACCGCCGACTACGGGCTGGAGCTCGAGCTGAGCGACGGGACCATGATCAGCGTCACGAACGACCCATCCGAGGTCTACGGGACCGAGAGCAACACCCAGGGCGGCGGCTGGGGCTCGGACTACCGCGTCGTCACGACCAGCCTCCCGCGGGTGCCGATGCTCACCGTCTGCGGGGAGCTGCGCATGACGGGCAGCGGGAACTCGCGGATCGTCAGCGGCGACAAGGTCGGCCTGATCTTCACCCCCGAGGACCCTGCGACCCGCGCCAAGTGGGAGTACATCAAGGGCATGGCCTGCCTGACCCTGGGCCCGGCGCTCGTGCTGGGCGTGGCCTGGTATCTGACCAGCAAGTTCGGCGCGTTCTAGCGCCCCAGCAGGTAGTAGAGCGCCGCGACCAGAGGCGCGTAGAGCAGCAGCCCCGCGAGCAGCCCGACCAGGAAGCCGACCTTGTGCTCGGCGTACCAGCGGCCCCAGGCGTTGCGGACCCGCTCGCCGAGCCCCAGGGCCTGGGCCGTGCCGCGCCGGTAGCGGATCACGTCCTTCTTCAGCTCGCGGACGGTCCCGTAGCGGCGGTCGGGCTCGCGCTCCAGCGCGCGCATCACGATCGGGTCGATCGCGGGGTCGAGGTGGCTGGCGAGCTTGCTCGGCTTGGCCGGCCGGGTGCGCATGATCTTGTAGGAGACCTCGCCCGCCGTGTCGCCTTCGAAGGGCCGCTCTCCCGTCAGCAGCTCGAACAGGATCACGCCGAGGGCGAACACGTCGCAGCGGCGGTCGGCCCGCTTGGGGTCGAGGAACTGCTCGGGCGCCATGTAGTGGGGCGTCCCCAGGAAGGCGCCGGTGCGCGTCAGCCCCGAGCCCCCGTCGAGGACCTTGGCCAGGCCGAAGTCGAGCACCTTGGGCTGCCGCTTGGCGTCGATCAGGATGTTGGCCGGCTTGAGGTCGCGGTGCAGGATCCCTCGCTCGTGGGCGTGGTGAACCGCCTTGCACACGTTGACGAAGATCGTCAGCTTCTCCGCCAGCTTCAGCTCGCCCTCGGCCAGGAGCTCCTTCAGCTCGCGCCCCTCGACGTAGTCCATGGCGTACCAGTCGAAGGGGCCCTTGCTCCCGTGGGCGCGGACCCGGACCACGTTGGCGTGGGCCAGCCGGCGCAGGGCCTCGACCTCGGCCTTGAAGCGCTCTCGGCGGCGCGCGCCGTCGTCGCCCTCGCCCACGACCTGCGCCTTGACCGCGAACTGCCCCCCGCGCGGGACCTCGGTCGCGAGGTAGATCACGCCCATGCCGCCGCGCCCCAGCACGCGCTCGAGGCGGTAGTTGCCGAGCATCTCCCCCAGCTCCGGCTCGCGATAGGTCCGCCCCGGCTCGGGCTGGTCCCCGTCCTCGTCGCCCGGCCGGGCAGTCGCCGTCTCGGCGCGCGGCCCGCCCAGCTCCGAGGTCTCGAGGGCCTCACGCTGGTCCGGGGTCAGCGTCAGCACCTGCGGCGAGGCGCCCTGGGCCGAGTGCGCCGTGAGCTGCCGCTCGAGCTCCGCCCAGGAGCCAGGCCGCTGCTCGCGGTCCCGCGCCGTCAGGAGCGAGATCACCGCCGCCAGGGCCGGGGTCGTCTCGGGCACGGCCTCGCGCACGTCGGGCACCTCGGCCTCGAGGCGCCGCACGAGCACCGCCCCGACGGGCCCCTCAGCGAAGGGGACCTTGTTGCTGAGCGCCTCGTGGAGCGACATTCCGAGCGAATACATGTCCGAGCGCGCGTCGAGCTCGTCGCCCCGCACCTGCTCGGGGCTCATGTAGAAGGGCGTGCCCATGGTCGTGCCCTCGACCGTGAGGTCGCTCTCGCTCCCCTGCAGCCGAGCCAGGCCGAAGTCGCACACCTTGAAGGTGTTGGTCTCGGGGATCCAGAGGATGTTCCCGGGCTTGAGGTCGCGGTGCAGGATCCCGGCCTGCTCGGCCGCGACCATGGCGGCGCACACCTGGCGGAGGAGGCGCCACACCTCGTATTGCGCCAGGGGTCCGCGCCGCAGCAGCCGCCGCTGGAGCGAGATCCCCTGCACGCGCTCGAGCACGAGGAAGTCGAGCCCCTCGAAGGCCTCCAGCGCGAACACGCGCACCACGTGCTCGTGATCGAGGCGCGCCAGCGCCTGGGCCTCGCGCTGGAAGCGCCCGCGCACGTGGGGGTCGGCGTCGGGGGGCAGGACCTTGAGCGCGACCTCGCGGTCGAGGCGCGTGTCGCGCGCCGCGAGGACGGCGCCCATGCCGCCGCGCCCCAGGCGCCCCTCGATCCGGTAGGGACCGATCGCGAGCTGGCCCGCGGCGAGCGCCTGTTCGTCGGCTTCGCTCAGCCGCGTCTTGCCGAGCACCCGCTCGAGGAGCTCGTTCACGAGGCCGAGAGCTTTCGGATCAGGTGCGCCAGAGTGTCCTCGAGCACGCGCACGCGCGCGGCGTCCCGCGCCGCGAGCGCAGCGCGCAGCTCGCGGCGGCAGGTCGCGATCGCCTCCGCCAGGCGGTCGGGCGTCGCGTCGGCCTCGCTGGGGTCGCCCTCGGACATGGTGCTCACGATACCCGTCCCGCCCCAGCGCTGCGCGCCGGTGACCTTGGCGGACTATGGTCGGAG
This sequence comes from uncultured bacterium, assembly GCA_937911525.1. Lineage (GTDB taxonomy): Bacteria > Planctomycetota > J058 > J058 > J058 > NORP233. The sequence goes on along the minus strand of CALDQK010000228.1, from coordinate 3,643 downwards.
CCAGCGAGGTGACCCCTGAGCGAACGACCCCCGAGCGAGCAGCTCCCGCCGCAGCCCCTGGGCGGGGGCGTATCTGCCAGCGCAGTCGCGGAACCGAGTCTGCTCGGTCAGCTGCACGGGCTCTTCCTGACCTGGTGGGGCGGCCCCCTGTTCGCGCTCGGGATCTTCGTCGCCTACTTCGTGCTCGGTCAGATCGTGCCAGGGATCGTGGTCGGGGTGCTCCTCTTCGCGGGGGGTTCGGGCCCGCCCGACCCCAGCCAGATCGAGGCGCAAATGGCGCCCTACGTGCCCGTGATCGTGATCGGCGGCGCGATCGCGGCGGCCTCGATCTGGGGCGCGCTGCGCCTCTTGCGCTGGTCGCCGCCCCTGCCCGAGCTCGGCCGGCGCGCGCAGGAGCGGCTGAAGCTCGAGCGGGGGAAGGCGCTGTGGTTCCCCGGCTGCGTCCTGGCGCTCACGGCCCTGACCCTGGGCGGCCAGGTCCTGCTCTCGACCCTGCTCAGCCAGGCCGGCGGGCAGCCGGGCGAACAGCAGCTCCTCGTGCAGGCCGCCGCGAGCGGGGGCGCGCTCTTCTACCTCTCGGTCGCGCTCTTCGCCCCGCTCGGGGAGGAGATCGTGTTCCGGCGGCTGATGTTCGGCGCGGTCGCGCACAGCTCGGGTCGCTTCGCCGCCTACGCGCTGACCTCGCTGCTCTTCGCCGTGATCCACCTCAACTTCGCCAGCTTCCCGCTCTACCTCTACATGGCGATCTGCTACGCGCTGGCCTACGAGCTGACCGGGAGCGTGTGGGGCGCAGTCAGCGTGCACGCGCTGAACAACACGGTGGCCTTGTTCGGGATCAGCTAGCGCTCGCCCTCCGCGAGGCGGCGCGTGCTCCCGCGATCAACTCGAAGAGCAGCCGCTGCTCTCGGCGACGCGGCAAGGTCAGCGCGTAGAAGGACTCCTCGAGCTCTGGCAGCTGAAGCACCTCCGTCAGCTGGCCGCTCGCGATCTCGTCCTTGACGACGATCGGCGGGATCAGCGCCAGCCCCGGGTGCGCCCGCGCCACCAGACGCAGCATCGCCATGTCGTCGACCTCGGCGAAGAGGCGCACCTGGATCCCCAGGCGCTCGGTCAGCGCGTCGAAGCGGAGGCGAATTCCCGACTCCCGCGAGGGCACGACCAGGTCCTCCTCGCGGAGCAGCTCCTCGAGCGAGCGCCCTCGAGCGAGCGCTGGCCGACCGATCAAGCCGACCCGCTGCTGATCGAGGAGGTGCGCCACCCACTCTCCGTCGCTCCGGCGAGCAGGCACGAAGTTGGTCAACACGACGTCGAGCTTGCGCCCCTCGAGCCGCTCGAGGAGGTCCGCGACGGCGGCGCTTTGAACGGAGAGCTTGAGGTCCCCGCGCTGCATCAGCGGGCCGAGGAAGCCGACCTGAAAGTTGCGGGAGAGGGTCGGCTGCGCGCCGACTCGCAGGAGCTGCGGCGCCCCCTCCCCGGGCTCGGTGACGTGCCGCACGAGCTCGTCGCCGATCTGGAAGATGCTGTCCGCGTAGTCGAGCGCGACCCGGCCGAGGTCGGTCAGGACCAGCCCGCGCCCTCTGCGCTCGAAGAGCTGCTGTCCCAAGGACTGCTCGAGCTTCTTGACCTGAACCGAGACCGCCGACTGGCTCACGTGGAGCAGCTCCGCCGCGCGCGTCAGGTTGCCCTCGCGCGCGACGGCCCAGAAGTAGCGCAAGTGCTGGTAGTTGAGCTCGATCACGCCCCGATCATTCGCTTTTGATTAACCGTCCGTCAACACATTTAAATTAGACGCAAGGCCGGCCGCCGAGGATAGTCCAGCTCCATCGGAGGCCAAGTGACCACTTCCTTGCTCTATGCGTCCATTGCTGGACCCACAGCTCTACTACTGGCCGGCATTGGCCACAAACCAAGACTTCTGCAGCTCGCGACCCTGCTCAACCTGGGGACTGCCCTGGCGCTCGCCCTCGCCGTCGCCTCGTGGGGGACGCTCGAGACCCCCCTGCTCGGAGTCGCGGGCCTCGGCCTCTCGCTGCGCGCCGACCCCCTGGCGGTGACGCTCCTGGTCATGGTCTCGCTGCTGGGCCTGGTGCTCTTCGCCTACGGGCAGAGCTACCTGGAAGGAAGCCCCCGCCGCGGGGTGTTCCTGGCGAGGATCGCCCAGGTCCTGTTCGCCGTCGAGTGCCTGCTCCTCGCGGGCAACCTGGTCGTGTTCGTGGCGGCGTGGACGGGAGCCAGCCTGGCGCTCCACCGCCTGCTCCTCTTCTTCCCCGAGCGACGGCGGGCCCAGCTCGCGGCCCGCAAGAAGTTCCTCGTGGCTCGCGCCAGCGAAGTCTGCCTGCTGCTCGCAGCAGCGCTGCTCTATCGCAGCGCGGGCAGCGGAGAGCTCGACGTGATCTGCGCCGCGGGCAGCGCGAGCGCCCTGCCCGCGCTCCTGCTCGCGTTGGCGGCGCTGATCAAGTCGGCGCAGTTCCCCACGCAGGGCTGGCTGCTGGAGCTGATGGAGACCCCGACGCCGGTCTCCGCGCTCCTGCACGCCGGCGTGCTCAACGCCGGCCCCTTCCTGATCCTCCGCTTCGCGCCCGCCCTCAGCGAGAGCGCGGTCGCCGGCTGCCTCCTGGTCGGGGTCGGCGGACTCACGGCGCTGGTCGCCTCGGCGGCCATGCGGACCCAGCCGACGGTCAAGGTCGCGCTCGCCTACTCCTCCTCGGCGCACATGGGCTTCTCGCTGCTGCTCTGCGGACTCGGAGCCTATCCCGCAGCGCTCCTGCACCTGGTCGCGCACTCCTTCTACAAGGCCCACGCCTTCCTCTCCGCCGGCAGCGCGATCGACCGCGCCCGCGCCCCGCGCTTCGCCCCGACCGAGCGCTTGCAGAGTCTCCCGCGGCTCGCGCTGGCCCTCGCCCTGGCGATCTGCCTCTTCGCCGGAGCCACCCAGCTGACTGGCGTCGAGCTCAGCGAGCACCCCGGCGTGGCGGCCTTCGCGGTCGTGCTCAGCGTGGCCCTCGCTCAGCTCTTCGCCCCGGCCCTCGACGCGCGCGCCACCCTCTGGCTGCGCTCGAGGCTCCTGATCCGAGGGGCCGGCGTCCTGCTGGCCTTCTTCTGCCTCGAGGAGCTGGCGCGCTGGAGCCTCCGTCTGCCTGCCGCGCCGGCGCTGGCTGGCCCCAAGGCCCTGGTCAGCGGCCTCGTCCTGGGCGGCTTCGCCCTCGCGGGAGCGGCGCAGCTCCTCGACCCCCGAGGCACCAGCCGACCCGCGGCTGCACTCCAGGCGCACCTCCGCAACGGCCTCTACGCGAACGCGCTCTTCGACCGCTTGGTCGGCGCCTACCGCCGCTAGCGGCTGCCCGGGGCGGCGGCGCCCCGCCGCCCCTCCCTCCAACCTCCTGCGCACCGGAACCCAGCCATGTCCTTCCCGCACGTCCAAGACCACCTCCAAGACCACGTCCTGCTCGAGTCGCTCCTGCGACGGGTCAGCGCTCAGATCGCGCCGGCCTGGCCCCTCGAGACCATGGTCGCGGTCAACCCCTACCTCGGCCTGAGCGAGCTCGGCTTCGCGGGGGCGGCCCGCCGCCTGGCGCGCGTCGCGGGCGCGCCCCTGACCCCGCCCCGCGCCCAGTTGCTCGAGGACCTGCGCGAGCGGCGGGGG
>CALDQK010000227.1 GCA_937911525.1 uncultured bacterium | reverse complement strand
GAGCGCGCCCTGCGCCGCGGCCAGCTCTGCCTGCGCCTGGAGCAGCGCGGCCTCGTCGGCTGGGTCTTCGCTCTCCTGCGCGCGTCGCTCGAGCTCGCGCAGCTCATGGTCGCTCACGCCTCGCCTCCGCCCCCAGCCTAATCCAGCTAACCTGCGCGCATGACCTCACTCGACGAGCTCGCCGCGCTGGCGCCCGACCTGAGCTGGGAGGCCCTCGCCCCGCGCGAGCTGCCGACCTTGCGGCTGCCCGGGCTGCGGCTCGAGACCCTGCGGCGCGCGATCAGGCGCGCCGCGCGCCCGCTGATCCTCGTCAACGACGACACCCGCGTGCTCCTCGACGGGCTGGGCGAGGTCCTGGGCGACATCTGGAGCAGCGCCACGATCGATCCCCGGCTGCTCGTCGCGACCGGCACCCACAAGCGCTCGGCCGGGCGAATGAGAGACCTCCTGGGCGGGCTCCCGGTCGAGCTGCACGACGCCGACGACGCCGAGGCCCACGTCGAGCTCAGCCGGGGCGTGCTGCTCGACCGGCGCGTGGTCGACGCGGACCTCGCGCTGGTGTTCGGCTCGGTCGAGCCGCACTACTTCGGCGGCTGGAGCGGGGCGCACAAGACCGCCACGGTCGGGGTCCTGGCCCGCGAGACGATCCAGCGCAACCACGAGCACGCGCTCAGCAACGAGGCCCAGCCGCTGCGCCTGACCGGCAACCCCGTCTACGAGGACCTGGCGCGGATCACGGGTGAGGTCGAGCGCGGGCGGCGCCTGCTCTGCGTCAACCACGTCCTCGACGGGCGCGGGCGCCCCTTGGGCGTCGGGGTCGGCACCTGGCGCGGCTCCTTGAAGCGCGCCGTCGCGGTCGCCGCGCGCCGCTTCGTGGCCGAGCTGAGCGAGCCCGCCGACGTGCTGGTGGCGCGCGTGGAGGGGCCGCTCTCCCGCTCGCTCTACCAGGCCGACAAGGGGATCAAGAACTGCGAGGCCTGCGTGCGCGAGGGCGGCGCGCTGGTGCTGGTCGCCGACATGGCGGACGGGCTGGGTCCCGACCGCTTCGTGGAGCTCTTGAAGGCCGCCCCCGACGAGGCCGCGGCCAGGGCCCGCGTCGAGCAAGAGGGCTACGTGCTCGGCGACCACAAGGCGGTCCGCTTGCGCGCGCTCCAGGCCCGCGGCGTCGCCCTGCACCTGGTCAGCGCGCGGCTGCCGGAGAGCGCGCTCGAGGGCACGGGGCTCCCCCTCCACGCCAGCCTCGCCGACGCGCTCGCGGCGACGGGCGTCAGGGCGGGTCGGGGCGTGTTGGTCCAGGACGCCGGCGTGTGTGTGCCCCGGGTCGCCTCCTGAGCGGCCTCGCGTTTAGACTGCCGGCGTGACCTTCCGTCGCGCACTCCTGCTCGCGCCCTTGCTCGCGCTCTCCCTCGGCTGCCCCGGCCAGCGGCGGCCCGCCCCCTGGGTGGTCGCGGCGCTCCAGCAGCAGCGCGAGGAGGAGGCGGCGCGCAAGCGGCGCGAGGCCCTGGTCCAGCCCGCTCCCAGCCCCAGCGCCGCCGCGACGCCGGCTCAGGCCGCGACCCTCGAGCAGCAGGTGGCCGCCTGGGTGGAGCGCGTCGCGGCGCTCACCAAGCGCGAGGGCGAGCGGGACCCACTGCTGCGCGCCGAGAACGACCTGCGGCGCGCGGGCGACGGGCTGCTCGAGCGCGCCCTCGAGGCCGAGGACGCCGAGCTCGAGGACGCGATCTACACCGCCCAGGAGCAGCTCAGCGCCTGGCGCGCGCAGCTGGTCGAGGGCGAGTAGTGGCCGGCGAGGAGCCGGACCGGGCCGCGCGGATCCTCAGCGCGGCCGACGACCTGTTCTGCGAGCGCGGCTACGACGGCGTGAGCATTCGCGACGTGGCCCGCCAGGCGGGCGTCAACAAGGCGCTCGTCTTCTACTACTACGAGAGCAAGATCAAGCTCTTCGAGCGGGTCCTGGCGGGTTACTACGAGGCCCACGCCGAGGTGTTCAAGCGCGCCGCCGAGGACGCCAGCGGTGACCTGCGCGCGCGGATCCACGGGCTGATCGACACCTACTTCGACTTCATCGGCAGCCACCACCGCTACGCGCGCCTGATCCAGCAAGAGGTCGCGCGCCAGGGCGAGCACATTGGCCTGATTCGCGACAACCTGGCCCAGCTCTTCCTCGTCAGCCACGTCGCCTTCGCCGACACCCTCCCCGAGCGCGGCCCGCTGGCCCCCAAGCACTTCTTCCTCAGCCTGGCCGGCATGACGATCAACTACTTCACCTACGCCCCCGCCCTGGGTGAGGTGTGGGGAGACGACCCCCTCAGCGAGGCGGCGCAGGCCGAGCGGCGCGCGCACCTCCGCTGGGTGATCGACGCCTTGCTCGACGCGCTGGAGTAGGCGCGTGCGCTCCTTCGGCCCCTACGAAGTGGTGCGGCGCCTGGGAGCGGGAGGCTTCGGCGCCGTCTACGAGGTCCGCCACCGGGAGACGGGCGGAGCCTACGCCCTCAAGGCGCTCCTGCCCCTGCACGACGAAGAGGAGCGCCGCCGCTTCGAGCGCGAGGCCGAGGCCATGGCGCGCCTCGATCACCCCCACGTGGCGCGCGTGCACGCCGCGGACTTGAGCGGCCCCGAGCCCTACCTCGTCCAGGAGCTGCTGCCTGGAGGCGACCTGAACCGACTGCTCGCAGCGGGGCCGCTCGAGCTCGAGCGAGCCCTCGAGCTGACGCGGCAGGTCGCGAGCGGGCTGGCGCACGCCCACGCGGCTGGGGTCCTGCACCGAGACCTCAAGCCAGGCAACGTGCTCCTCGACGGCGAAGGTCGGGCCAAGCTCGTCGACTTCGGCCTGGCCCGCCTGAGCGGGCGCAGCCGCCTGACCGAGACCCACGCCGTCATGGGCACGCCCGCCTACATGGCCCCCGAGCAGGCCCGCGGCGAGGGCTACGACGAGCGCTCCGACGTCTACGCCCTCGGCGCCCTGCTCTACACGCTGCTGGCCGGAGAGCCGCCCTTCCGCAGCAAGGGGAGCGTCCTCGTCCTCCTGGCCGCGATCAACAAGGAGCCGCCGCCTCCGCTGAGCGAGCGCCGCCCCGACGCGCCGGGCTGGGTCGTCGAGCTCTGCGAGCGCGCGCTCGCCAAGAGCCCGAGCGAGCGTCCTGTCAGCGCCGGCGCCCTGCTCCGCGCGCTGGAGCAAGGCGCTCCTGCCGTCAGCAGACCCTCCCTGCCCCCCCTCCTCGCCCTGGCCCTCCTCTGCGTGGCCGGCGGCCTCGCCGCAGCGACCAACCTGGCCCAGCCCGTCCCGCCGCCCAGCCCGAGCGCGCTCCAGTCCCTCGCACCTTCCCCCGATTCGAGCCCCGCCCCCACGGCTTCACCGCGGAGCGAGGCCCCTCAGCGCAGCGGCTGGGACCTGCGGCTCAAGGCGGGCCAGGGCCGCTGCTTCGTCAGCCTCGAGCGGGGCCGGCTCCTGACCCTCGACGCGGGGGGCAGCGCGCGGGTCTGGCCGCTAGGGCCCGAGGGGCCGCTCGAGCGCCGGCTCCTGTGCCAGGTCCCGGACCTCGCCCCCAACGCGGCGCCCCTCGCCTTCTGGCAGCGGAGCGAAGGCTGGTATCTCTGCTATCTCCCCGGCGGGATCGCGCGGGTGCGGGGGCGGCGCCTAGTGGAGAGCCTCACCGGTCGAGTCGACCTCTGCCAGCCGACCCCCGAGGGGGCCTGGATCACCCCCCTCGCGAACCGGCTCCGGCTCGAGAGCTGGCGGCCCAACGCAGAGAGCCGACCGCTCTTCACGGTCAAGGACCCAAAGCTGCGCGGGGTCGAGTCCTCGCGCTACTTCGTGAGGGGCGTGGCGCGCTTCCCCGAGGGCGACCCCCGCCTGCTGGTCTGGTCCCAGCGGCGGATCCTGCTCTGGAAGCCAGGCGAGGAGCCGCGCGTCCTCGAAGACGAGGTCGCCAGCGAATACAAGAACATGCACGCTGCAGTCCACCCCCGAGGCGACGACTACGTGTGGGCGAACAACGGCACGTTCGCTCGCTTCGGGCGCCTCTCGCGCCCGCGACCCGCGGGCGAGAAGGCACCCTGGCTGCCGATCCCCGACGACTACAAGGGAGCCGCCTTGCGCGCGCTCGTGTTCCTCCCCGGCGAACGCCTCTGCGGCGTCGCCCGCCTCGCCAAGCGGGTGATCGTCTTCACCTGGAACTTCCCCCAGAGGAAGCTGCTCGGGACCTGGGAGCGCGAGGGCGGTGAGCCGACGAGCTGCTCCCTGGCGCCTGAGCGAGACCTCCTGGCGATCGGAACCCTCGCCGGCGAGGTGCTCCTGGTCGGCGTGGATCTCCTCGGCGGGTAGACGCCTCAGCCCAGGCGCTTCAGGAAGGCGTCGTAGTCAGCCCGGGTGTCGATCCCGCGCGCGCCGGGGCCCTCGAGCACGCCGACCTGGATCGCGTGGCCGTGCCACAGCGCGCGCAGCTGCTCGAGGCGCTCGGCCTGCTCGATCGGGGCCGGCTCGAGCTCGCAGAAGGTCTGCAGGAACTCGGGCCGGTAGGCGTAGATCCCCACGTGGCGCAGGGCCTCGCCCCCGTGCGGGATCGGCGCGCGGCTGAAGTAGAGCGCCCGCCCGCGCCGGTCGCGCACGACCTTGACCACCTGGCTCAGCTCGACCTCGGCCGGGTCGCCGAGGGGCTCCGCCAGGGTGCCCATGGCCGCCTCCGGGTCGTCCTCCATCAGCCCGATCAGCTGGTCGATCACGGCCGGGTCGAGCTCCGGCTCGTCGCCCTGGACGTTGACCACGAGGTCGAAGGTCTCGCCCTCGGCCGCCAGCGCGCGGGCCGCCTCCGCCACGCGGTCGGTCCCGCTGGCGTGGTCGACGCGCGTCATGCGCGCCTCGGCGCCGAAGGACTCGGCCGCCTGGAGGAGCCGCTCGTGGTCGGTCGCGATCACGACCCGGGTCGGGCGGCTGGCCTTGCACGCCTGCTCCCAGGTGTGCTGGAGCAGGAACTTGCCGCTCTCCTGGAGCAGCAGCTTCTCGGGCAGGCGAGTGGACTCGAGGCGGGCCGGGACGATCACGAGTGGGCGCATGCCGCGATCTTGCGCACGCCTGACCCTCTCGGCAAGCCCGCGCCAGATCGGAGCGGGGCCGGTGCACCAGAATGGAGCGCTCTCCTCGCAGCCTTAGCCTCAGCAAGGACTTAGCGCGTGGTCAGCACCTTGCCTTGGAGCCTCCCAGCACCGAGGAGGACCCCATGATCAAGCTGCGCGACGAAGAGCTCTGCCACGAAGCCCGCCACGACGACCTGCTCCTGCACTACCTCAACGGCGCGCAGCGGACGGTCGAGTCGATCGACCAGCTGGGCAACTTCCTGATGGGCTTCGGGGTCCTGGCCCTGGGCTATCTGCTCAACGCCAACCTCCAGCCGGTCACGCGCTGGCTCTCGGGCGGCGGGCACCAGAGCGCGGCGGCCCTGACCCTCGCCGCCTGGGGGGTCGCGGTCCTGGCGCTCCTGGCCTTCGTGTTCGTCTATATCTTCCGCGTCCTGGCGGGGCGCGCGGTGCACGCCCAGGACGGGCGCGAGGACGGGGTGGGCGAGGTCCTCGACGACCTGCCCGAGGACCTCAGCTTCCCGACCTACATGCAGCACCAGCGCAGCTTCGGCGACTTCGTGCGGACCCACTTCCACTCCCGCGACCGCCGCAGCCCCGAGGCGCTGCTCTACGCGCGCTGGAGCTACATGCGCTTCATGGGGCTCAAGAAGCTGGTCGAGATGAACCGAATGCGGACCCTGCTCGGCCTGGCCCTGATCTGCGGCACGGCCTACAAGCTGGGCGTGGTCTACCTGGGCGCCTTCAGCGGAAGTGGCGCATGAAGGCGCCCTCGCTCGGAATGTCGCTCATGCCCACGTAGAGGAAGCGGTCCTGCCCGTCGAAGGCCACGATCAGCTGGCTGTCGATCTCGTGCACGGTGTGGCGCTGGAACCAGTTCAGGTAGTAGCTGACCACCAGACGCGAGGTCCGGCGGTCGCGGAAGCGGTAGAGGAACCACAGCTCCTCGCCGCGCGGCACGATCTCGTCGGGCGGGCCGAAGGCCTGCGCGACCTCCAGGGTCGTGGTCTTGCCGACCTCGAACTGGGCGTCGCGGGCCTGGGTCACGTAGTGCGGATCGCCCTCCCGCTCGGTGGTGACCGTGCAGCCGTCTAGCAGGGTCAGCGCCAGCAGGAGGGGAAGGAGTAGGCCGCCCGGCGAGTTCACGACCCCAGGCTAAACGCCGACGACCAGGGCCAGGGCCGCGACCTCGAGCTCTTCCCCGCGCACGGCCGCGAGCAGCCGCTCGCGAGCCTCCATGTCGGCGCTCAAGGCGGCCCGAACCTCGTCGGAGTTCGCCTGGGTCAGCGCCCCGCGCAGGAAGGCCAGGTCCTCGCCCAGCTCCTCGCCCAGCCGGCGGGCCGCGTCCTCCACCTCGCGCTGACGCTCGGCGTGGATCGTGGCCAGCGCCTGCTCGACGCCCTGCCGCGTGGCCTGCCAGAGCGCGGGGAGGTCGACGCTGCGCGCGAGGACGTCGGGGTCCAGGGTCTGGTCGCTGCTGTCCGGCGCCTCGAGCTGGCGCTGGAGCGCGCGGTCCTTGACCGGCTCGACGGGCTCCGGCTGGCCCGGGCGCAGCCGCAGCGTCGCGAGCCGCAGCGAGGGCCAGAGGTGCGACTGGGCGCGATAGCGCAGCCCCGGCGGCAGGTCGTCCGCGCTCTTGGGGAAGCGCGTGCGCGCGGCGACCAGCAGGTAGGCCTTGCCGCGGTGGTCGGGGCCGAGGTTGCGCGTCAGGGCCGCCGCGCGCCCCTCGCGCTGACCGAGGAGGTCGCGGACCAGCGCGTCGAGCACGGGGTGTCCCGGCGCGAAGTACTCCAGCGACTCGTCGCCGAGGGCCACGTCGCGCGAGAAGGTCCCGCGCTTGCGCACGCGCCCCTCGACCGGGACTCGCTCGGGCGGCGCCAAGCCGGCCGGCAGCCGGCGGAGGTGCTCCCAGGACCAGCCTAGCGACCACACCTGGTCGCTCATGGGCTTGAATGAGAGGCCGATCCGCTCGGCCCAGGCCGCGATCACGTCCACGTCCTGCTCGAGGTCGACCTCGACGAGGACCTCCGCCTGCTCGCTGGCCTCCTCGAGCTGGCGGGCCGAGGCGTCCAGCGAGCGGTCGTAGGCCTGGTCCGCCTGGGCGCGCTCCCTCGCGACGCGCTCGGCCATGGGGCCGCGCAGGGCCTCCAGGGCGGCGGCCCCCGTGCACACGGCCCGCGTCGTCTCGCGCTGGACCTGGGGCAGGAGGAACTCGAGGCCGCCCAGGCTGCGGCGATAGACCTCGAGCACGTCGGCGTGCAGGGCGAAGAGCCCGCGCTCGCTGGGCGAGGGCCCGAGCAGCACGGCCGAGCGGACCGGGCGATCCGCGCGGCGGCCGATCCGGTCCAGGCGGCCGATCCGCTGCTCCAGCCGACCCACCGCCCAGGGCTGGTCGAAGTGCAGCACGGCGCTGGCCACCTGGAAGTTGCGTCCCTCGCCGCCGAGCTCGTCGGAGATCAGCACTCGGCAGGGGCCCTGCGGCTGCTGGAAGCGGAGCGCGATCTCGCTCAGCTGCACCTCCGCCAGGCCGTGGTGGATCGCGCCGACCACGTCGGGCCCGAGGTCGTCGCGCAGGGTCTCGGCGAGCGCCTCGACGACCTCGCGGTCCTGCGCGAAGACCAGCACCTTCCCGCGCCGCCGCTCGCGCGAGAGCCAGCGCAGGGCCGCCTGGACGCGCGCGCAGCCGCTCGGGCTCTCGGCCATCCAGGCGTGGGTGCGCTGGATCGCCTCCTCCAGCCAGGCGGCCTCGCCGGCCAGGGGCGGCGCCTCGCGCAGGACCCGCTCCAGCAGGTGCTCCTCCTCCGCCGGCCCCGGGTCGGTCCCCAGGGCGGCCAGCGGGTCGAAGTCGCTCGCGGGGATCCCCGCCTGGAGCGCCGCCCGGCGCCGCTCGAAGAGCGCCAGCAGGGGGAGCGGCGAGGTCAGCGCGCGGCGCAGGTAGAGCCCGTGCAGGGCGAGCTGCAAGGGCGCGCCCTGGGGCGCGTCCGGGAGGGCCTCCACGTGGTGCAGCAGGGCCAGCTCGCCGGGGGTCGGCTCGTAGTCGAGGGTCGTCAGCTGGCGCTCGCAGAGGCGCGTGCCCAGGGCGCGGACCGTGGCCCGGCGCGTGCGCACGATCCGGCGGTCGACGCGGTGGAACTCCTGCACGTGAGCCAGGACGTCCGCCAGCTCCTCGGCGTCTGGCTCGTCGACCAGGCGCGCGGCGGCGGCCGCCACGTGCGGGTCCTCGCGCAAGAGCTCGCCCAGCTCGCCGGCGCGGGCGGCGATCCGCTCGCCTGAGAGCGCGCCGCCGGCCTCGCGGGCCTGCTCCAGCTCGCCCAGGGCCGCGTCCAGCCAGGCCGCCACCTCGTCGCGCCGCGCCAGGTCGGCCTCGAAGCGCTCGGGGTGCGCCGGGTCGTAGGCGGCCGGCGCGACCAGACCGAGCAGGCCGAGCAGGCCGCGCGTGTCGCCCTTGGCCGGGGTCGCCGAGAGCGCGAGCATGCCCCAGCTCCGGCTGGCCAGCTCGCGCACGAAGGCGTAGAGCCCCGCGTCGGGGTGGATCTGGTGCGCCTCGTCCACGACCAGCACGTCCCAGCGCTGCGCCAAGAGCTGCTCGCGGGCCGAGGGCGCCGCCTCGAGCGCGCCGGTCGAGACGATCAGGCGCGGCGCCGAGAGCAGGCCCGCGTCGTCGTGCCCGCCCAGGCGCGATGCGTCGACGTGGGTGAACACCTGCTCGCCGAAGCGGAGGAAGAGCTCGCACAGCCACTGGCGGCTCATGGCCCCCGGCGCGATCACGAGCACCCGCAGGTTCGCGTCCGCCGCCGCCAACGCCTGGAGGACCAGCCCCGCCTCGATCGTCTTGCCCAGGCCGACCTCGTCGGCGAGCACGAAGCGCGGCGCGCGATCGGTCAGGACCCGGCGCGCGGCGTGGATCTGGTGCGGGAGGGGCACGATCCGCGCGCCCAGGAAGGCCGGGATCCCGAACCCGTCCTCGAACCAGCGCGAGAGGGCCCGCAAGAAGCCGAGCCGCGCCGCGAAGGCCGGCGCCCCCTCCCAGGCCAGCGACTCCAGCGCCGCGACGGGGTCGTCGACCGCTGCCTGGAGCGGCTCGAGCGCGCTCTCGGGGAGGACCTGCTGCTCCTCGCCCAGGGCCACCACGTAGGAGCGCAGCGGCTCGCTCGCCGCCGCCTCCACGATCGTGCCCTCGGGGAGCGCCTCCGGCGCCGGCGGCTCCTCGCTCGGGGGCTCGCCCGCGGGCTCGCTGACCAGGCGCACCCGCTGGCCCGCCTGGAGCCGGGCGTGGACCAGCTCGTCCTGCTCGACGAGGCGCATGGCCCCCACGCTGCCATCCGGCCAGCGGACCCGGGCGAAGCCCTCCTCGTCGGTGTCCATGACCCGGCCGTAGCCCCGCTCGGGGTGGGTGCGATCACGAATCAATGCGCCAGCAGGGAGACTCATGGGGCGCGACTCTACCGGAGCCAGGCTCCTCGTCACCCCGCGCCGCGTCCTCCCTTTGCTCAGGCCTTGAGCGGGCCCTTCCGCCTCAGGGGCTGACCCCCGGAGTCCCTCTGCTCCTGGATCAGGTCCTCGCGCGCAGGCTCGGCCGCCAAGCTCAGCTGGCCAGCGCGCCAGGCCTCGATCAGCCCCCGCACGAAGTCGAAGTCCTCCCCGGGCAGGTAGGCGCCCAGCAAGCCCGTCTTGCGCAGCCAGATCTCTGGGGTCTGGCCCGCTGTGCGGAACAAGAGCGAGCTCTGCGCCAGCGACCAGCCGTGTTCGCGGCGCCCGACGCTCTTGCCGCCCCCGAAGTGCTTGATCCCCGGTCGGTCGAGCAAGAGCTCGTCCTCGTGGAACAGGAGGGTCGAGGGCCGGCGCGCGTCGAGGAACACCAGCGCGCTCAAGAGCGCGAGCGCCAGGAGGAGCAGCCCCAGGGTCTTGAGCGCCCCCGGCAACGCGAGCGTCAGCAGCGTGGAGCCGAGCACGCTCAGGGCGGAGAAGGCGAGCGTCGCCCGGGGGTCGGCCAGAGTCGGCCAGCTGAGCTGCCAGGCCGACCCGACCCGCTCGAGCGTCAACCTGGAGTCGGCAGGCAGCCGCGCCTGCCACTCCGCTAGCCCCTGGCGCGGCGAGCCCCCGGTCGGCGCGACGAGGGCGTCGGCGCAACCGCAGCTGGCGCAGGCGCCCTGCTCCGTGAAGCACTCGCGGTGGTGGCGCGCGCCGCAGCCGGCGCAGCCGGCCAGCTCCGAGGGACGAGCTCCGGCCAACCCCTCATGGCAATAGGGGCAGCGGGCAGGGGAGCCTTCGATTCGGAGGGCGTCGCTCACGCCGACAGCCTACTGGCGACTCGCGCTCAGGGCGCGCCCGAGGCCTGGACTTGGGCCAGGGGGGCGCCCGACTCCCAGGGCGGCGCAGCGTCGAGCCGGCGGGCGACCGCGATCGCCGAGCGGACGCCGCTCTCGAGCAGCGGGATCCCGCGCGCGGCGTAGGAGCCGCAAAACCACAGGCGCCGCTCGGGCTCGCGGTGGAGCGCCTCGAGCTCCTCCAGCGCGCGCAGCGTCCCCTCGTCGACGCCGGGGCGCTCGACCCGCGTCCGCGCGATCACGCGCGCCGGGTCCAGCTCGCCCAGCGGCGCCCAGGTCTGGAACAGGTCCGGCGCCTCGCGCAGCTTGGGCTGAACCGCGTTGGTCCAGATCGTGGCCATGGGGCGCTCGGCGGCGGGGTCGACCACGAAGTTGACGGGCGCCCAGTCCGCGCGCCGGCGCGGCATGACGCTCGGGTCGCGGTGCATCACGACCTCGCTCGACTCGTAGCGGAAGGCGCCCAGGAAGCGCTCCTCGCCCGCCGTGGGGTCGCTCACGAAGGCGCGGGCGTGGTTGGCTTGGGTCGCGATCACGGCGTGGTCGAAGCGCTCCTCCGCCCCCGCCGGATCGGTCACGACCACGTCCTCGCCCTCGCGGCGCACGCCCGCCACCGGACAGCCGTAGCGCTCCTCGGCCACCCGCTGGGTCAGCCGCGCCACCACGTCGGGCGTTCCGTGCTTGGCCGTGAGCACCCCCGTGAAGAACTTCCCGTTGCTCATGTACTCGTTGAGCACCTCGGCCGGGTAGCCGCGCACCCGCGCGTAGCTGCAGGTCCCGATCCCCGCGTAGGCCGGCAGCAGGAAGAGCTGCACGAACTCGCGCGAGTAGCCGCAGCGCGCGACGTAGTCGCCGATCGTCTCCCCGGCGTGATCGCCGCGCGCGAAGTCGCGCGGCGCCTCGCGGTAGTAGCGGAGCAGGTCGAGGTTGATCCGCCGGCTGGTGCGGCGCCAGGCGCGCGGGGAGAGGAAGGAGAGCAGCGTCGAGAGGCCCGGCCGGCGGTTGTGGTAGCTGTAGTAGGCCTCGCCGCCGGGGTGGCAGAGGGTCGTGCTGTAGTCGGAGCGGACCGCCTCCACGCCGACCTCGGCGTAGAGCGCGAGCAGCTGCTGGTAGTAGCCCTCGTAGAACACGCGCAGCGGGACGTCGGCGACCAGGCCCTCGACCTCGACCCCGTGGGCCCCCATGCCCGGCTGCTCCAGGGCCTCGTAGAGGGTGACGCGGTGGCGCTCGCCCAGCAGCCAGGCGGCGCTGAGACCGGCGATCCCGCTCCCGATCACGGCGACCTTCACGCCTCTCCCTCCCGCTCGGCGACGACCACAGCGTAGTGGACGCGGCCGCTGCGCGCGGCCCAGCGGCAGCCCAGCGCCGTCGCCAGCACCTTGGGCCAGCCACCCCAGGGGCGCCGGAGCGCCGCGCCCGGCAGGTGCCGCAGCGCGAAGGCGCTGAAGCCCCCGAGGACCTCGGCGTCGAGGGACTCGACGCTCAGCGCTCGCCACCCCGCGGCCCTCAGCTCGCGGCGATAGCGCGCCTCGTCCCAGAGGTTGCTCGGCGGCACGGCGCAGAGGCGCGCCGCCAGGCGGAGCGCGCGCGGGGCCCGCGCTGCGCCGAGCAGGGCGTCGCTCAAGACCAGGCGCGCGCCGGGCCGCGCCTGGGCAGCCGCCTGGCGGAGGAAGGCCTCCCGCGGCGCGAAGTGATAGGCGCAGTCGAGGGCCAGCACCGCGTCGAAGCCGCCGCCGAGCCCGAGCGCCTCGAGCGCGGTCGCGCTCCCCTCGAGGAGCCGGACCTGCGCGGCGATCCCTGCGGCCCGGACCCGCTCGCGCGCCGCGCGCACGTTCTCGCTCAGCAAGTCGAGCGCGACGACCTCGGCGACCCCGAAGCCGCTCACCCACTCGCTCAGCTGCTCGCCCGCGCCCACGCCGCAGTCGAGCACGCGCTGCCCCGGCCCGAGCTGCGCGGCCTCCCCGAGGCGCCGCGCCAGGGCCCGGCAGGCGGCCGGGTAGCTGGCGTCGCCCTCGCTCCAGCAGCCGAGGTTCCCCCAGCGCGAAGGGCCTGCGTTGAGCAGCTCGTGGTCGATCCGCAAGGCAGCGGAGCTCGTCATGCTCCACACGCTGACACAGGGGCGGCCCGCCACGAATCCCCAAGGGGCGAAGCCTGCCCGCAGCCGAGGATGCCCCGCGCCCTGGAGGGGCTATGCAGCCTGGCTCTGGCGTGCCAGGCTGGACGGACACCCCTGGGAGGAGGACCGAATGACCGGCCGCTGCTTGCTCCTGATCGCTGCTCTCACCTGCGCTTTCCCTGCCCTCGCGCAGGAGTCCCGTCCGACCGAGCCGACGCCCAGCGAGCCGGCCAAGCCCGCCGAGCCGGCCAAGCCCGCCGAGCCGGCCAAGCCCGCCGAGCAGGCCAACCCCAAGGACCCCTACGCGCCGGCCAACCTGCGCAAGCTCGGCATGAGCGAGGAGGAGATCCAGAAGGTCCGCCAGGCCCTGCGGGACAACCGCCAGGCGATGCGGGCCGCGCTGGCCAAGCTCCGCGAGGAGGGCAAGACCGGCAAGGAGGCGCGCAAGGAGGCCCAGAAGGCCTCGCGCAAGGAGCTCGGCGCCAAGCTCAAGGAGCTCCTCGGCAAGGATCGCTTTCGCCAGCTGCGCCAGCTGCAGGCCAAGATGTCCGGTAAGCAGGCGCGCAAGCAGCAGCAGAAGAAGCGGGACAGGCGCGACAAGCAGCAGCGGCCCAACAAGGGGCAGCTGAGCGTCGCTCAGGTCCTCGGCTCGCTGAAGCTCAGCGAAGAGGAGCAGGCCGTCGTCGGCCCTCGGATCGAGGGCCTGCTCGAGACCCGCAAGCTGCTCCAGGCCGAGCAGGCCAAGCGGCTGGCGACCTTCCGCGCCTCGCTCGCCGACCCCGACCCGACCAAGGTCGAGGAGACGCTGCGCGCCTTCCGCCAGGCCCGCGACGAGGACGAGGCCACGATCAAGAAGGCCCAGGAGCGCGTGCGCGAGGTGCTGACGCCCGTGCAGGAGGCCAAGCTCGTCGCCGCCGGGCTGCTCCGCTAGTGGAGGCGCGCCCCTACGACGTCGTCCTCTATGGCGCGAGCGGGTTCAGCGGTCGCCAGGCCACGATCTACCTGCGCGACCACGCCCCGCCCGAGCTGCGCTGGGCGATCGCGGGGCGCAACCAGGTCAAGCTCCACAACCTGCGCCGCCAGCTCGGGCTCTCGGCGACGGTCGGGAGCCTGATCGCCGACAGCCGCGACAAGGCCAGCGTGGCCGAGATGGTCGGGGCGACGCGCGCGATCGCCAGCACGGCGGGGCCCTTCGCCAAGTATGGCGACCCCGTGGTGGCGGCCTGCGTCGAGCAGGGGACCCACTACGCCGATATCACCGGCGAGACGCCCTGGGTCCGCACCCTGATCGAGCGCTTCGGTGAGCGCGCCGCCGCGGAGGGGACGCGGATCGTGCCCTGCTGCGGCTTCGACTCGGTCCCCAGCGACCTGGGCACCTTCCTGCTGACCGACTGGATCCGCGCCACCTGGGGCTGCGGCACCCGCCGCGTCCAGGGCGCCTACAAGGTCGGCCGCGCCGGCTTCAACGGCGGCACGATCGCGAGCGCCCTCAACATGGCCGACAAGCTCGGCGAGCTGCGCGACGTGCTCCTGCTCAACCCACCCGGCGCCCGCAGCGAGGCCGAGCGCCTGCGCAGCCAGGACCGCCGAGGCTGGAGCTGGGACGAAGACCTGCGCTGCTGGCTGGCGCCCTTCGTGATGGCGCCGATCAACACCCGCGTCGTGCGCCGCAGCAACGCCCTCCTCGCTGGCGCCGGCATGGGCTACGGCGAGGAGTTCGCCTACGGCGAGGCGCTCGAGGCCGCCTCGCGCCGCCAGGCCGCCCTGATCACCCTCGGCGACCGCGCCGCCGGTGTCGCGC
>CALDQK010000226.1 GCA_937911525.1 uncultured bacterium | reverse complement strand
CTCGCTGGGGCTACGACCTCACCCTGCGCCTGAGCGCGGACGAGGCGCTCCCGATCCGCGACGAGGGGGAACACCGCAGCGAGGCCGAGGCGCTGGCCGAGCGCGAGCGGGACCTCACGGCGCGCGCAGGGCGCCTGCTCGAGGGGGAGCTCGCGCCCGAAGGCAAGGGCCACGCCCGCGCGCTCCGCTCGCTGCGCTCGATCCGCCAGGAGGGTCAGGCGATCGACGAGGAGCTGGCGCGCCTCGACGAGGATCTCTCCGTGCTGCGGGCGGAGCAGGAGCGCTCCAAGCGCTTGTTCAGCGCAGCGGCCGAGAAGGTGGACCTCGTCAAGGGCCGCAAGGTCGCCGTGCCGCCTCCCAGCAAGCGCAAGCAGACGCTGAAGCAGCGCGAGCGCGAGGTGCAGCTCTACCAGTGGACGGCCCGAGTCCGGGCGGGGCGAGAGCTCGTCGACGACGTGGACGAGCTGATCTCGGCCGCGAGCCGCCTCGAGCGAGCGGGTCAGCCGATTGACGGGCGGGTCGCGACGCTCACCAAGCACCACCTCGAGTTGAAGGCGCAGGAGCGAGCGCTGCGCAGGGCGTCCCGCGAGGACGAAGGCGAGTGGCGGCGCGCGGTCGAGCGAGTCGCGGGCGTCCGCGCCGACGGGCAGCGCCTATGGCAGGAGGCCGAGCGCCTGGACGAGCGGCGGGTCGTCCTCAGCGACGAGGTCGCGCAGGGCCGGATCGCCCGCTTCGAGGCCTGGGGCTCGGTCCGCCACGACCTGCTCGCCCTGGCCGGCTTCGCGGGCCTCTGCGCCGGGGTGGCGGCCTTGGGGCTCCGGCGTTCTTGAAGTCACCCGAGGGAGGACTTAACGCTGCACCTGGCGGCGGGAGGGGGAGAAGCCCTAGGCTCTGAGCCGCGAGGTGTTCATGAGCCGCAACCTCCTCACCGTCCTCAACCTCGGCGGAGACGCCCTGCACGCCAGCGTGCTGGCCTGGCTGCTCGAGCCAGGGGGGGAGCACGGGCTCGAGACGGCGCTGCTCGAGCGCTTCGTGGCCTTCCTGGACCGCAAGTCGATCCGCTGGCCCGGAGCGGGTCTGGGCGGAATCCGCGCGCGCGCGGGCGTCCGCGACGGGGTCCACGAGGTCGAGCTGAGCGGCGGCCCCGCGGGCCCCCTGGTGCTCGTGATCGGCGGCCACACCCCGGGGGCCGACCAGCGCCTCGACGTGCTGCTCGCCGAGGAGCGGCTCGCGGTCGGCGTCCAGCTCCTGCCCGCCGCGATCGGACCGCAGGCCTGCAAGACCCACGCGGTGTGGACCGGCCAGGATCTCCTGGCGCTCCTCGACGACCTCGAGCCCGGCGACGACCCTTACCGGCACTTCCTCGCCCAGTACGGCGCGCGCCTGCGCGAGCTGGTCCGCGTCCAGTCGGGCCGGCGAGCGCGGCCCGATTCACGGCGCGGAGTCCAGCGCCCGAGCGACTCGGGCCGGGTGGCGCGGCCCAGCGACTCGGGCCGGGTCCCGCGCCCGAGCTCGGGGCGCGTCCCGCCGACGAGCGACTCGGGCCGGGTGCCTCGCCCGCTCCTCGACGAGCGCCCCCAGAAGACCGCCCGCGACACCGAGCGCGTGCGCCGCTACGTCGAGCGCTCCAGCCCGAGCGCCGCCGGCAAGGCCCTGCTCGAGCAGCAGCTCGCCGCGATGCAGGCCGAGGAGGACTACCCCGACGAGCCCGACATGAACCTCGAGGCGGAGATGCTCCCCTCCGACGACATGTCGCGCGTCTACCTGGTCCAGAAAATGATCGGCCGCGGCGGACAGGGCTACGTGTTCGAGGTCGACATTCAGGGCAGCCAGGAGTTCCCCGGCTTCTCCCGCCCCGTCGAGCGCGCGGTGCTCAAGATCGCCCGCGGCGGCGCCAACGAGGCCCTCGAGCGCGAGAAGCAGATCTACAGCAAGCCCGACCGCGGGATCGTGAAGCTGCTCGACTCGGGCACCGCCAACGACTCGCTCTACCTCGTGCTCGAGAAGCTGCACCCCCACCCGGGCCAGCGCTTCAAGGGGACGCGCGTCGACGTCGCCACCGCGATCGATATCTACGCGCACCTGCTCGAGGTCCTGCAATCGATCCACTACGGCGAGCGCTCGCTCTACCTGTTCGATATCAAGCCCGACAACATCATGCTCCGCATGTCCAACGCCCAGGGCGAGGTCGGCGAAGAGGAGTACCTGCGCCGAATCGCGACCGGGGCCTACGAGCCGGTGTTCATGGACATGGGCGTGGCCATGGACCGCGCCGAGGTCGACGCGGTCCAAGGCAAGCTGAACTCGCTGATCGGGACGCCGGTCTACCTCCCGCCCGAGTCGATCCCCTCCCTCGACGGCGAGCAGGTCGAGGCGACCTACTCGGACAAGACCGACGTCTACGCCTTGACCCTCAGCCTCTACGAGATGCTCACTGGCCGACGCGCCTACGAGCACCGCGGCCTCTACAAGCTCAAGGGCCAGGACCTCCTGCTCGAGCTGATCGCGCTCAAGCACGAGAGCGTCGACCCCGTCGACGCCCGCCAGCTCGAGCGCGCGCTCGACCAGGGCTACGAGGAGGTCCTCGAGATCCTGCGCGCCGGCCTCGAGCCCGACCCGCGCAAGCGCTCGGGCGCGCCCGAGCTGCTCAACCTGGTCAAGAAGCGCTTCGAGCTGACCGAGCGGCGGACCAAGGAGGTCGGCGACTACCACTTCGACGCGGTCAAGGGCCTGCGCACCTGGCAGACCCGCTTCCCGCGGATCGACCCGGCCCGCAACCGCTACGCGATCAGCAAGGGTTAGCTCCTTCACCTGGGTCCCTATGATCGGGCCGTGGGCGACGAGCGATTGCGTGACTACGAGCGGCGTTGGCGAGCGAGCGGTGCCCTCGCCGACGAGGTCTCCTACCTCCAGGAGCGACTTCGACTCGGCGACCTGAGCGCCACGAAGCTCCAGCTCTGCGCGCTCCTGGGCCACCCCGCCGCTTGCGCGGTGCTCGACGTGCAGGCACCTGCCGAGGACGACGTCCCGCAGTGGCTCGAAGCCCAGGGTTGGGGAGATCGCTTCGCTGCCCAAGCTCGCTGGATCCACGACTGGCGCCAGGCTTCCCAGGACTACGAGGCTGCCACCTTGCTCCTGGAGCTCTTGGGGCTTGGGCCGGGAGCCACAGCAGGCGGCTGGGGATCCGTGGTGCTCCCCGAGCTGTCTCCGTTCTCGGTTTGGGTCCAAGCGATCTGCCTCTGGGGTCGCGAGGTCTCGGTTCGCGCAGGCCTCGCCGCGGCGAGGGCATGTCTCCCAGCCCTCCCCGACGACGGCTCGCGTGACGCGCTGGGCGACCTGCTGCGGCGGATCGAGGTGTGGCTGGCCTGCCCAGACGAAGGTCACCTGCTCGGCGTCAGGGCCTTTGTGGTCCACGGCGATGCTCTGGGTCCCTCCGACCGGATCTCGAGCTCCCTAGCGAGGGTCGGCGAACACAGGCACTTGCCCTATGCCACCTGGTGTATCGAGGAGACCGCGCTCGCAGCCGCCAGCGCGTTGGCCCGTGAAGAGCCGGTGCGCCGTGGAGTCCGGCGAGAGCTCCTGGCTTGGGCGCTCGAAGGGGCGACCCCCTCAGCAAAGAGCTTTCACGAGCTGACCGGGGACCTCGAGGCCCTGGAGGAGCTCAGAGCGAAGCACTCGGAGGACACCGTCGAACTCCTGAGCCAGCTCGACTACGGACCCGCCCGGATCGCGTACCCGATCTACGAGCCGGTGAGCCTCGAAGCCTGGCTGGCGACCCTGGAGCGCTGGGGGGAGGAGCGGGCCGTTGAGACGGGCGTGGCGATCTGCCGCCACGTCCTCCGCGAGACGTCTGGACCTGGCGACGAGGAGCTGTGGGAGGCGCTGGAGGCAAGCGAAGCGTGGTTGGCCAGCCGGGAGGGGCCAGCTCCACGTTGGGCGCTCGGAGCCTCGCTACAGGCCGCGCGGGACGCGCTCCGGCGAGAGAACGAGCAAGACGGATACACGCCGACAACCGCAGACGTCGACGAGGACTTGCGCTGGGCCGTGTGCAACGAGCTCCGCGCGGCGCTCCTCGGCCCCTAGCGAGCTACTTGAGACGCTGGGGCAGCTGCTCGCCGAGCACGCGCAGCAGGTTCTCGCCCATGACCCCCGCGACCTCCTCTTCGCTCAGGCCGGCCTTCAGCAGGGCCTCGGTCACGAGCGGCAGGCCGCGCACGTCGAAGGGGGTCGTGACCGAGCCGTCGAAGTCGGAGCCCAGCGCGACGTGCTCGACCCCGACCAGGTCGATCAGGTAGCGGATCGAGCGCACGATCGCGGCCAGGTCCTCGCCGCCGGTCGCGGTCTTCCAGAACCCGACCCCGATCACGCCGCCCTTGGCCGCGATCGCCTTGGCTTGCTCGTCGCTCAGGTTGCGCGGGCTCTCGACCACGCCGCGCAGGCCGGTGTGCGAGACCAGGGGCGGGCGCTTGCCCAGCTTCAGCACGTCCTCGATCACGGCGGGGCTCGAGTGCGCCAGGTCGATCAGGATCCCCAGCTCGTCCAGGCGGGCCACGACCTCGACCCCGAAGGGGGAGAGCCCGCCCTGCGCTTCGCCGTGGGCGGAGCCGCCGACCTCGTTGTCGAAGAAGTGGGTCGGCCCGATCATGCGGACGCCCGCCTCGT
>CALDQK010000225.1 GCA_937911525.1 uncultured bacterium | reverse complement strand
CCGCGAACGGACAAGACCCCGACGGACACGCGTAGTGTTGCCCCCGGAGTCTCGGCCTCGGGGCAGGTCACGATTCAGCTGCCCGCGTCAAGTGGGAGGCCAGCCCAACCCCTAGACTTGATTTTCAGTAGCCCTACCTGCGCAGAGGCCTTCTGCTACGCGACACACCGCCTCGGCGCAAAGGTGGTGTCAGAAGTCCCGCTCCCAGACTTTCCGGCCCTCGCTAGGCGAATTGAATGCAGCAGCAAAGCCTTTGCCGGTGGCTTGTTTGCAGCCCTGCTGGTCGCCGAGGCCAAGAGAAGGTTGCAAAGCGCCCCGACCCTCACCTTCGTCTTCGCCGGAGACGGCGGAGACGCCCGCATGGCCAACGTCGCAGATTGGGCGCGACTCGGACCGCGGGAGTCGCTCATTCTCTATGCGGATTGGAGCACATACTTCCAGGCAGGCGTTCATGGACTTGTCCTCACCAACCGGAATTTGATCTGGCGAGTCGACGACTCGATTCCCAAGACTGCAGCGTTGCAGCACGGGACGAGGATCGAAGTCGCTGGGAACGACCTTGTAGTCAACGGCCAGGCCTTGGACGCTCGCGACCCCGACCTTGCGGCCCTCGTTGCACACCTGGGAGGGATGGCCTGCGTTGGCCCAACACGATTGGCGGACACTATCCGCGTTGCCGCAGGCCCGCTTGAGACTCCTCGCGTCGAGCTCACGCAAAGTGAGAAGCGCTACGTCGAGCTCGTGCGCGACTGTTTCGAGACTGGCGGGATTCCTGAAGCCGCTCGGCGTCTGCTTGAGCGCCGCCGGAACAAGCTCGGTGTCTCTGAGCGACGCGCACGCGAGCTTGAGGCCTTGATCGTCAGCGAGTCTGAAGAAGCTGGCGACCTCTCGCCCCCTGAGCAGGAGTTCCTCGAAGAGGTTGCATTTTGTCTTGAGAGTGGGGACGGATCGATCAGTCCAGCGGAGCAGTCGATCCTAGATCGCACCCGAATTCAGTTGGGAATCGGAGACGATCGCGGTGCTGAACTCGTTGCGCTGGCAGCAAAGAGGCAGGGTGGGGTTAGAGAGCCGCGGCAGGAGGGGCCCCCAGGATGAGAGAAGTGGTCTGTGGCGTGTGCGGCGGGGCCCACCCCGTGTCGTTGACGACTGCCGAGCAGAGGTGTCCAGCTCAGAATTACGGCTATCGGCTGGTGCACGGGAAGGTTCGAACGAAGCGGTCCCGTGGCGACAAGAGGACTGGCCTTCGGCAGATTGCGCTTCGTGCCTACCATTCACACGGCGAGGAGCTTTGGGAATGGACGGTCCCCTACGACGTCGACATTGAAGCGAAGAGCGGCGACGAGTTCGCCCTGTTGATCCGTGACAGGCGAATTGCAGCATTTCAGAACTTCACGGTGTGTCGAGCCTACGTATTCAGCACCAGGACCGTTGTTCCGTGGCGGGCATGTTTGTTCCTCATTCTCGTCCTCTGCTGCTTTGGGTTTGTGCGATCGAAGCCTGCAAACCCTGAGGCCAGAGCCCAAGACCCCAGAGTTGTATCCCCGCCAAAGTCCAATCCTCTGGGTGGCGCCGACTTCCCAAGCCCATTCGACGAGCCGTCTCTGCCCGACCCTCCTGGGAAACAACCGTCCCGGTCGGCTGCAGCACCCGCCTCGCCGATAGGTTCGGACTCTAGCCCGAGTCCGCGGAGTCACCCCAGGCTCAAGTTGTTCCGGCAGCCAAACGTTGCGAAAGGCTTGAGGGTGTACTCGGTGAGCGGAGCGATTGAGAACGGAGGAAGCGAAGCCGCCCTGGAAGTCGTATTGACTTTGCGACTGCAGTTTGGCGACGAGAGTGTTGCCTCAAAGGAGATTGGTCGCTGGGAGTCTCTAGCTCCCGGGGAGCGGAGGGACTTCAGAGGAGAGCACGTGAGCGGCAGGGTTAGCGAGATCGTGGGATACCAACTGTGGGTCGAGTCGCGTGGTCGAGAGCCGCGGGTGCTAGGTCTCAGCGAGAGGTAGCGCGCCTGCCGCTGAGGGGGATGGTGCCAGCTGCCTTCCCTGTGGCCTCCGAGCGGGTCCGGGCGCGCTACCGCGTGACGCTCTTCCCAGGCGGTGGGGGGTCGTTCAGGTGAGCTGAAGGTGCCGACAGCGCCCAGCTCGAGGCTCCCACGAAACTATGCATGTATCCATTCACCGTACAGCTCACTGCGATAGGCGGTCCCGCGCATGACGTGTCGCTGGGCGGAGACTCTTTCTTCGTCCCTTTTGGAAGCGAGTTGAGGTCCAGAGAGTTGCTCCCATGGGACGTCCGGGGTTAGGGCTTCCGCTCCGAGATCCCGGGTTTGTTGGACGGGGATTCGCGCTACATGAGGCCGATGGCCTCGCGGAACCGCACCCCCACTAATTTTCGACAACTCCAGGCGCGAGTTCTCCAGGCCAGTCTGCACCCCTACAAGCAGCGAAGCCGCTGCCCCCGAGTCGACGTCCCTCGCCTGCTCTCCCTCACGACCAGCACCAACGGCTTGCAGGAGCGCGACGCGCCCGCAGGGGACCGTTCGACGGGTCGGGCCAGGGCACCGAAGGACCCAGGAGCTGACAAGGCCACGCGCGCCCTACTTGCGGCGCGGGTTCGGTCACGAAGACGCCCTTGCTCCTGGAGATGCCGATGTCGACCACGCCCACCCGCTCGCAGACACCCAACCGCCTCGTCTTCCTGCTGGAGTGGGCTACCTCCAATGCTCTCGCGCTTCCCGTTCCCTGGGACGGAGCTCGTACCTTAGCGCCGTTCGCGTTGCGACGTGTTGAGCGCTTGTCGGGCTCAGGGTCTCGCCGCCTCAAGCGCTTGCTGGCGACGCAGCTCACCTTCGTCATGCTCGGTGGGGTGGCGCAGTGAGCTGTTCACGACGCCCCAAGAGGGGCCCTCTCGGCCTTGAGTTCAACGCCGACACGTTCGCCTGCCGTGAGGTGGATCAGCCTCCCCTGTCCGACCGAGAGCGCCGCAGGCGGCTTCGCTTCCTGGCGGAGGCGCTGGTTGAGGTATGGGTCGAGTCCGGCGGCCTGGAGGCACTACGCGAGGAGGCGCGAAGCGCCCGCTCGGGCGCGGAACGACTCGCTTCGTCCTTGGAAGCCGACTATCGTCCGAAGCAGCCGGAAGGGGAGCTGCAACTCCCCAACCGGCCTAACCCCGAGACCTACGCAGGAGGTCACCGTGGCTGAGCGCCAACGTACCCGTACGTCTGTTCCCTCGATACCCACCCGCGTCGCCATTGGCTACGCACGAGCCAGCACCCGCCACCAGGACGCCTCGGTCGGCGACCAGACCAAGCAGGTCGAACGGTGGTGCCAGGAGCACGACTATCCCTTCGACCCGAACCTGGTGTGGGCCGACGACGGCGTCTCCGGCGCCGAAAGCGAACGCCCCGGCCTTCTCGGCCTCCTCGCCTACGTCCAGCGGC
>CALDQK010000224.1 GCA_937911525.1 uncultured bacterium | reverse complement strand
CCCGGACGTCGGCCCCTCGGCGTCGGTCCCGGACGTCGGCCCCTCGGCGTCGGTCCCGGACGTCGGCCCCTCGGCGTCGGTCTCGGACGTCGGCGCCCCGGCGTCGGTCTCGGACGTCGGCGCCCCGGCGTCGGTCTCGGACGTCGGCGCTCCGGCGTCGCGGTCGGACGTCGGCGCCCCGGCGTCGCCCTCGGACGTCGGCTCCTCGGCGTCGGTCTCGGACGTCGGCGCTCCGGCGTCGGTCTCGGACGTCGGCGCTCCGGCGTCAGTCTCGGACGTCGGCTCCTCGGCGTCGGTCCCGGACGTCGGCGCTCCAGCGTCGGCCTCGGACGTCGGCGCCTCGCCCTCGCCTTCGGACGTCGGCTTCGCCGGCGAATCCTGGTCTCGGTCGCTCACGCGTCGCGCAGGAGCGCGCGACTACCAGCCGCGGCCAGGGACGCCGCCGCCACCACCGCCGCCACCGCCGCCGCCGCCGAAGTCGCCGCCTCGGCCACGGCCCCGGGCGCTGCCGCCGCCGCCCGGCGGGCGGCGCCGCTCGCGGGGCTTGCCCTTGCAGCCGCCTTCGACCCACTCGAGGTAGTCGCAGATCTTGACGCGCTTGAGGTCGATCTTGGTGTCCTCGGAGCTGGTCGCCGAGTAGTCGAACTTGCGGATCAGCTTGAGCGGCGCCGTCTGCTTCTCGAGGCTGAACTGGAAGGTGCCTTCGGTCCAGGGGATCAGCTCGCGCAGGGCGCCCTCCCCGCGCTTGGAGCCATACGTGACCGAGTGGAAGCCGCCCTTCTCGATCACGATCACCCCCTCGCCGCCCTCGGGGGGGCGCAGGCGGAGGGTCCCGGTGCTCTCGTTGTGCTCGAATCCGAGCAGGAGCTCCTTGACGCTCATGGAGTCGAGGGTGCCGCGCATGGCGGCCTTCTCGCTGGCGCTCGCGACCATGGTCGCCTGGTTCTGGTCCTCACCCCAGCGCTCGGCCACGAAGCCCGGCGCGAAGGTGTAGGTGCACAAGTAGGGGCCGACCTGGATCTCGTCGCGGTGTCGCAGCTCGTGCTCGTTGACCGCGCTGCCGTTGACGGTCGTCTCGCTGTTCTCGCTCAGGTTCTTGAGCACGGGCAGGCCGGCCCGCCAGAAGATCTGGGCGTGCTGGCGGGAGACGCGCTTGCTGGGCACGGTCAGGCCGCAGTCCTTGTTGCGACCGATCGTGATCTCCTGCCCGGGGCGGAGATAGAAGGGGTTGGCGCCCAGCGAGACCAGCGCGTGGTAGCGCTTGTCCGGACTGAGGGGGTCGGGCCGCGCGCCGGGGCGTGGGCCAGGGCGCCCTCCGGGGCGCCCGCTGGGACGAGGTGGACCGCCTGGACCTGGGGGGTATCGACCGCTCATGATCTCCCTCTCCTAAGGGGCGCCAGTCTACGCGCAGCCGGTCCAAACGTCGTGCACGGGCGAGTCCGGAAGAGCACGCAGGAGCCTGGAGACCCTCAGTTGGCTGGCCAGGGCGTCGCGCTCGTGCGCTTGCTGATAGCCCAGCCGTTCACGAAGTAGATGCGGGTCCCGCTGGACATCACCCACTGGGTCCACTGCTCGTTCTTCTTGTCGTTGAGGGGCGCCCACAGGTGGTAGACCTGCTGCGGGAAGCCCACGGCGCGACGGACCTCGGCGAAGGTCTGGCCGCGGCGGACCTTGCCGCTGCGGGCGTCCTTGGCGCACTTGAAGGGGTCGGAGCGGGGGGAGTCGACCTGGTTCGCCTGGCGCTTGCGCTCCTCGCCGATCGCGTCGCGCAGCTCGGCGAGCTCACGCCGGACCCAGCGCACGACGCCGTCCTGGTCCTGGCGCTGAATGTAGCCCTCCGAGCGCTTGAACTCCTCGTGAGTCACCCAGCTCCAGTTGACCTGGTCGATTCGCACGCGCACCGCGCGCAGCACGCGCAGCTGCTTGGCGGCGAACTCGACCAGCTCCTTGGGTGCGCCCTCGGCCTCATGAACCGTGGCGTAGAGGTTGATCGCGCCCGAGGAGTCACCGACCTCCTTGCGGTAGCGGCTGGCGAGCTCCAGGCGCGCGCGGTGATCGTCGGCCCCGAGCTGCTGGCTGCGAACGTCGAGCTCCCGCCGGGTGATCTCCCGCACCATGGCGCCCAGCTCGGGGTCCTCGTAGCGCACGGCCCGCGCGCGGCAGTCCTCCGCCAACGCATGGATCTTGTCGGGGTCGTTGGCCAGCTTGGTCAGGGCCTCGCGGTAGCGCTCGGCGTCGTCGGGGAGCTTGTCGACGCGCTCGATCTTGAGGAACACCTGGTCATCGAGGCGTGCGACGCTGCCCATGATCTGGACGGTCGAACGCCGCTTCGCGAGCTGACCGCCGTTGCTGGCCAGGTTGTTGGTGAGCTGATCCTTGAGCGGGCCAGGCGAGAGGCGGAGGAAGCGACGGATCCCCTTGGCCTTGTAGAGCAGGATCGAGTCGCCGTAGACCTGCTGCCAGCGCCCGACCAGGTAGAAGCGCTTGCGCGCGTCGTCAGCGGTGAGCTTCCCCCAGCGCTCCTGGGGGAGGAAGTCGTAGATATAGCCGTTTTGGTGCTCGAGCTTCTCTGGCCAGTCGTCCGCTCGCGCGGGAGCGCCCAGCGCCAAGAGCAGGGTCGCCAGGCCCGTCAGGGCCACGCCGCGTCCTAGCATGCTCACTCGTCCTCCTCGTCGGGCGTCTCGCCCTCCTCCTTCTTAGCGGGCTCCTCGTCGTCGCGCACGTCTGGCGCGTCGTCCTTCGCCTCGGGCTCGACCTTCTCGGTCACGAGGCCGTTGCAGAAGTAGACCTGGAGACCGCTGGGCAGCACCCACACTTCCCACTCGAGGGCCTTGCCCTGCTTCTGGAGCTCGCGGACACGGATCACGGTCTCGGGGTAGACCATCTCGCCGTGCTTGGCCTTGAGCGCGGCGATCACCCACTCCTTGACCATGCCCCGCACGAGGCGGCCCTCGCCCATGTAGGCCTTGAGCTGGAACTTGGTGAAGGGCTGGCGCGGCTCGTTGCGCCGCAGGCGCGCCTTCTCGCGTTCGACGGCCTCCTCGAGCCACACCCGCTCCTGGCGGACCCACTTGCGATCGCTCGGCAGGAAGCCGAGCATTCGCTTGTATTCGCCGTAAGGGTGCCACTTGCCCAGATAGAGGCGGGCCTGCAGCTGCTCGTGCAGCGCCTTGGCGGCGGCCTCGCGCGTCTCGGCGGCGACGCCTTCGTGCTCGTAGACCTCGGCCACGAGCTCGATGTCGCGCACCTTGACGCCGACGTCGATCCGCTCCTGCGCCCCCTCGGGCAGCTCGGGCAGGGCCCCGATCGTGATCGCGCGCGCCTCCTTGCGCAGGCGCTCGAGCAAGGCCTCGCAGGCCTTGCGCTCTTCGGGGAAGTAGCGGGTCGCGCGCTCGACCCGGCGAGCCAGGTTGCGTCGACCGAGGGCGTCCTTCTCCTCGAGGGTCGCGGCCATGGCCGCGAATCGCTCGGCCTGGTCACCCAGCTTGACGACTCGATCCACCACCAGGACGAGCTTGCCTTGCGCGATTCGCGCGCTGGCGAAGACCTGGATGTTGCTCTCGCGCGGGACCAGCGTGGTCCCCTCGGAGTCCTGCAAGCTCTGGAGCTTCTTCTCGAGGGTCGCGCCGACGCGCAGCAGCCCCTGCAAGGGGGCCGTCCGGCTGCGACCGCGGAGCTTTCCGCCGTAGAGCTTCAGCTCCCCTTCGAAGACCTTCAGGAACTTGACGTAGGTGATCGAGAAGCGCTTGCCCTTGGCCTGCTGCGCGCTCAGGCGCGCGATCTGGCGGGGGTGGACCTCCTCGTAGCCCTTGCGCTCCTCAGGGGACTGGGCGTAGGCCGGCGGGGCGCAGGCCAGCGCGCTCAGGAGCAGCGCGCCGGAAAACCACGAGGGGGCTCGGGCAGGCATGGCTACTCCTTCTTGGGGAGCTGGAAGTGGTAGATCAGGTTGCGGTTCGTCGTGACCACGACCGCGTCGTCGACCACGATCATGGGCGCCACGACGTGCCCCTCCTGGGGGAAGCGGCCCAGCCACACGGTTCGCCCGCGCTCGTGCTCCAGCGCGATCAGCTCGGGCCCGTCGCAGGCGAGGAAGATCCTGCCGCCCTCCACCACCAGCCAGGGGCGGCGCTCGGCCTTGCGCAGCAGGGTGCGACTCCAGAGCTCCTTCTCGCCCTGGTAGGCGTGGAGCACCGCGTCGCGGTCGAGGAGGTAGAGGACGCCGCCCTCGCTCGCGAGCGCGGGCAGGCGCCCAGGAGCGGCCTCGAACACCTCGCGGCGCAGCTCGCCGCTGTTTGCGTCGAGCGCGACCACGCGGCCCTCCTCCAGGCACAGGACGACCTCGCCCTCGAGGAGCAGCGGCTCGCGTTGGGCCAGGGGAGAGGGAGCGTCCCAGCGCCAGGCCAGGGTCCCGCGCGGGGTGAAGGCCCGGACCACCTGGTCCTCGCTCATGACCAGGACTCGCTGCGGCTCGCCCGGGATCAGGCAGGTCGCGCGGACGGCTCCCTCGACGTTGGCGCGCCAACGCTCCTCCCCGGCCAGGGAGAAGGCGTAGAGCGTCCCGCCCAGGGTGCCTGCGATCACGAGGGGCTCGCCCTCGCCGGCGAGCACGAGGGGGGAGACGGTCACGACCTCGTCGGTCGGGAAGCGCAGCGTGGGGTCCGTCGGGGCCTCGCCGGGGACGGCCCGCACGTGGAGCACGCCGGTCTTGCCCTCGCGCTCGACGACGGGCAGGAGCAGATCCTGGCCGGCTTGCGCGGGCGCCGGGAGGGGGTCGCCGGGTTGGCCGAGCTCGATCTTGCCGTCCCAGTCGGGCATCTCTTGCAGCCGCTGGTCGGCGAGGGTCATCACCCGCAGCTTGCCCTCGCGGGAGGGGAGGAACACGGCCGAGAGCTCCTTGACGTGGATCCCGCCCGAGTCGAGCCAGCCGTCGGTGATGATCTGGCTGATCGGCTTGTCGTAGACCGGGATCGAGAGCGGCTTGGAGTAGGACTCGGCGGGGACCTCGACGCTGGCGCGGCTCGGCTTGCCCGCCTTGTTCGCCTCTTCGCTGTCGAAGACCTCCACGGTGATCTTGGCGGCCTCGCCGTCGGCGGACTCGACCGGCTCGTACTTGCAGAGCACGTGGGGCTGCTGGAGGGAGGTCGTTCCCTGGTAGCGGTCCTCGTTGCCGTAGCGCACGTAGACCGCGAAGCCCGGCGGGTTGGTGGCGACCAGGAGCGGGAGCTCGACGCGCGCGAACTCGCGCGTGTCGCCGTAGTCCGTCCAGATCTTGCGGGCGGCGACGTGCCACTCCTGCAGCTTCTTGTCGGCTTCGTCCGCCTGGCCGCGCACGATCAGCGGGATCGCGTCCTTCTCGGCCCGCGTGATGGCGTCGACGAGCTCGCCGACCTCCTTCTCGCGGTCGGCGTCGTTGGCGCCCGAGCCGAGGGCGGCCTTGATCCGTTCGCGGAACACCAGGGCTCCACCCAGGACCGCGACCATTAGCGCCAGCAGGACCAGGGGCAGGACCTTGCGCGAGCCCGAGCTCGAGGCCAAGCGCAGGTCGAGGTCTTCGATCTTGTTGGCGAGGTCGTGGCGACCCGGGTCGAGCTGGAGGATCGCCTCGTAGCACTGGCGCAGGCGGTCGGGGTCGCGCCCGTCCGCCTCGAGCTGCTGGCTCAGCTCTCCGTAGATGTGCAGGGCCTGCTTCTCGCCCCCCGTGCGCCGGAGCGAGTCGGCCAGGGGGATCAGGATCTTCGGCTGATCGGGGAGGTACTCGGCCAGTCGACCGTAGAGGGCGGCCGCCGCGTTGAAGTCGTTCAGGGCGTAGGAGGCCTCGGCCTTGTCGGCGAGCTCCTCTTCGCTCAGAGAGCGCACGCAGCCGAGCTTGACCAGCTGGGCCAGGTGCTGGCAGCTCTCGAACTCGCTCAGGAACCAGCGCTCGCTCAGGCCCATGACCGTGGTCTTGCCGTCGACGGTCTCCTGCAGCGCGTCGCGGACCTTGTCGGGAATGTCGGCCTCGCCCAGGCGGCTGACGTCGGCGACGACGAACACCTCCTTGGTGCTCGGGACGGCGTCCTGGATCAGGGTCCACTCGTCCAGGCGCCGCAGGGCCTCCATGATCAGGGAGTTGGTGTTGATGCTCAGGCGGGTCAGGCTGCTCGACTCGGCCGCCATGTCCTCGGGCATCTGATCGGCGAGGAACTCGAACTCCGCCTTGCGCCACAGGAAGAGGTCGTAGAGCTCCTCTTCGACCTGGAGCCGGACGATCCCTTCCACGTCCTCTTGGGCGCAGAAGCCCTCTTCGACGAGGATCTCGCCCAAACGCTTGCGCGACTGCTTCTGGAGCTTGAGCGCGAGGTCGAGGTCTTCGCTCGTAATCCGGTCGTTGGCGACCAGGAGGTCACCGAGGCGCATGCGGCGCCCCGAACTCAGCAGACAGATCTCCCCTTCAGCGAAGAAGATCTTCTTCTCGCGCTTTCCGTCGTTGACGACGAGCGTGCCGGAATGGCGGTTCATCGCCAGCGACTGGAAGATGTCGCTGAGGTTCAGGACCTCTAGGTTGCCCTTGAAGCTCTTGCCCGCCATGCTTCGGCTGACGCGCCCCTTCCCCCGTGCCGCGGCTCAGGCCGCAAGGTCAGGATCGTAAGTCCTGTGCGTGGGATTTGCACGATCCGTAGACCGGGTTTTCCTTGCCCCCCTCGCCGAATAAGCCGCACACCGCTCCACTGCCGCTCGCCAGGCTGCGACCACGGGCTCTCTACGTTCATCTCCCCTTCTGCGCGCGGCGATGCCCCTACTGTGACTTCGCCACCGCGCCCCTCGACCGCTCGGTCGAGCGGCGCTACCTCGACGCGCTCGCGCTCGAGGTGCGACGCCGCCTCCCGGAGGGCTGGCGCCCCGACACGCTCTACCTGGGCGGCGGAACCCCCGCCGAGCTGAGCAGCCCCGGGATCGAGCGCCTGGTCGAGGTGCTGGGGCCCTACGCCAGCGAGGCGCGCGAGGTGACCCTCGAGGCCAACCCGCGGACCCTGCTCCCTCGCAAGCTGGCTCGCCTCCGCGAGGGGCTCCGCGTCGGCCGCCTCAGCCTGGGGGCGCAGAGCTTTCAGGCCGAGCTGCTCGAGACCCTGGGTCGCTTCCACCGGGGCTCGGACGTCGCCCGCGCGGTCGAGCTCGCGCGCTCGCTCGGGGTGGAGGACGTCTCCGTCGACCTGATCTACGCGGTGCCGGGGCAGGAGCTCGCCGACCTCGAGCGGGACCTCGACGCGACCCTCGCGCTCGAGCCGACTCACGTCTCGATCTACGGGCTGACCTTCGAACCCGAGACCGCCTTCGAGGCGGCGCGGGCCCGCGGGGAGCTGAGCGAGCAACCCGAGGAGCGCCAGGTCCGCTTCTACGCGACCCTGCGCCGTCGCCTGCGCGGGGCGGGCTTCCTGCACTACGAGATCAGCTCCTTCGCGCGTCCCGGCCGCTATGCCCGGCACAACCGGGTCTACTGGCGCAATCACCCCTACGTCGGCCTGGGCAACGGCGCCGCCAGTCACCTGCGCGGCGTGCGCACGACCAACCTGCGCGACATAGCGGCCTACGCGGCGGCCCTCGAGGCGGGCCAGCGTCCCGTGGATCAGGTCGAGCGCCTCGATCCCGCGAGCAAGCTGCGCGAGACGGCCTACCTGGCGCTGCGCACCAGCGAGGGGATCGTGCCAGCGCGCTTCCTGCGCGACACCGGACACGAGGTCCGCGAGGTCTTCAGCGAGGAGCTGGCCCGGCTGACGGAGCTGGGGCTGCTCGAAGAGGTCGAGGGCCGGATTCGCCTGTCGGGGCGGGGGGTGTCCTTGGCGGACGCGGTCGCGCGCGAGCTGCTCTAGTCGGTTCGAGGCGGAGCCAACCAGGGCCGGACACGGGAGGCTGTCGCGAAACCTCGGGAGCGACAGCTCCGGGACGCAAGGAGCTGTCGCCAGAGCGACAGCTCCCTCTCTATCGAGACAATGAACGGCGAAAACTGGAAAACTCGCAGGAGGCTGCTCCGCTGACGAATCACCGCGCCTTCTAGTCATCTAGTTTTCTAGTTTTCTCCGTTCAAACTCCGAAACGCGAAGGAGCTGTCGCGCAGCACGACAGCTCCTTCCCACGTCAGGCACGGGCACGATCGGAGTTTCCGCTCAGGAACCAACCAGGAAGGTGGCCACCTCTTGGGCCTCGCCGGGCCGCAGGGTCCGCACGTCCAGCCACACCCGCTCGT
>CALDQK010000223.1 GCA_937911525.1 uncultured bacterium | reverse complement strand
GAGCGCCTCGGCGGTCTCCTGGGCCCGGATCAGGTAGGGGATCCGGTCCACGTCGACCCGGTTCAGGTCGAGCCGGTAGAGCTCGGCCTCCAGCGCGCCAGCTTGCTGCGGCTGGGCAGCGGCGGGCGTCGCCGTCAGCAGCAGGACGGCGGCGACCGCGAGGAGCGGGCGCGAACGGAACCTAGTCATGGAAGGACTCCCCACGTCGCGCCCGACAGGGTCCTTGACCCGCGTGAAGAGCGCTTAAACGGCGCTTAAAGGGGGAGCCCTTCCAGGCCCGAGAGCCTCCCTGGCTGCTCTTCCTGTCCTTCATGCCCGGAGCGACGCAAGGGCCGCTCCTCGCCTTAAGTGCCCAAGGATCCTGGCCTGCTCGGGATCCGTCGCGAGCCCGGTGCGCGCCTCCTGAGCCCCAAGGGTGTCCAACCTCGACGCCCCAGCGGCCTGCTAGTGCGAGACGGAGTCGCCCTCGCGGTCCTTCGTCGCGCGCCCCCAGAGGCGCTCGAGGACCTCGTCCGCGTCGTCCTCGCTGCGGCGAGCCGCCTTCTCGAGGCGGGTCCGCTCGTGCAGGATCATGTCGTTGAGGTAGTGGCGCAGGTCGCTGACGTGGGTCAGGAAGCTGGCCATGAGCTCCTCGCCGCGCAGCTCACCGGCCGCGAACTTGTCCATGGCCTCGATCTTGAGCTCGCTCAGGCGCTGGCGGATCGCGAGGATCGCGTTGAGGTCGATCGCGTAGCGCGAGTCGATCGAGAGGGCCTGCGCCTCGAGGCGGCTGACCTCGGCGATGTACTCCTCGAAGCCGCGCTGGCTGCGCTGGCGCTGCCAGCGCCAGAGCAGGAAGAACGCCACCGCGAGCGAGACGAAGAAGCTGCGCAGACTCTCGAGGTTGTCGATCGCTTCGGCCGTGATCAAAGGGTCGTTGCGGCGCAGGAACTCCCGCGTGCCCGGGTGGAGAGGCAGCGCGGGCGGGTGAGTCAGGAGCGTGGGCGAGAGGCGCTGGAGCTGAGCGTGGCGCGCGAACTCGCCCTGAAAGATCGCCTCGAGGAAGCGCGTCACGGCCTCCTCGCTGACCTTCTCGTGCGCGACCAGGAGCAGGTAGGTCGCCGGCGTGTGCAGCTCGGAGGGCGGCACGGCCGGGTCGACCGAGTAGGCGTAGGCCGGGATCACGCCGTCGTGCACCGCCGCGTCGCGCAGCGCCAGGGCAGGGCCGAGGGGGATCGGCTGGAGCCGGTATCCGCGCTCCTCGATCAGGAAGGTCGCGACCCGCGAGGGGAGCGAGCTGACCAGGAAGATCCCGTCCGGGAGCTTGGCCGCGGGCATCGCCTCGAGCTCGGCGTAGGAGTGGTTGAGCTCGGTGTAGTCGATCGCGGCCTTCATGCCGGCGAAGGTCAGCAGCTCGTGCGCCAGCTCACGGGTGCCGCTGCCCGGCGTCGAGAGGTTGAGGTCCTTCCCGCGCAGCTGGCCGAGCCCCGGGCCGAGGAGCTCGGGGCGCACGAGGAGGTGCAGGGGCTCGAGCACCAGCGCCGAGACCTGACGAACCCCCTTCTGCTCGGGCAAGCCGCCCTGGACGAGGGCCAGCTGGATCTTGCCCGCGGCGACCGCGTTGATCGCGTCCTCGGAGCCGGCCGTCGGCAAGAGCTTCACGTCGACCTTGCGCTCGTTCAGCTCGAGCTTGAGCGCCTCGGCCAGGTGGTGTCGTCGCCCGAGGGGGTCCCCCGCGGTCAGGCTGACCGTCAGTCGGGCCGTGCGCTCGGGCAAGACGTAGCGGTAGACGAGGAAGGCTCCAAAGGCCAGCAGGAGCAACATGGTGCCGCGTCGGCGCCAGCGACGTTCGCTCGTCTCCTCGCTCACGAGTCCCTCCTCCCGGGGGCCACGATGTATCAGCGCGAGCGCGGCTCTACCAGCGCCCTCATGCGAGACTCCTGGAGTGCCCGGCTCGACCCCTCGCCCGCTGACCTACCGCGACAACCGCGCCGACCCCGCCGGCTGGGCTCGCCGGCTCGGCGTCAGCCGCGAGGCGGTCGAGGTCTACCTGGCGGCCGAGGTGATCGACGCCCACTGCTGCAGCTATATCTGGACCCGCTTCGGCTACGACCTCTCGCGCCGCCATACGCCCCACGCGCGCGGGACCCCGCTCCTGAACCAGGTCGACTTCCCCCGCGCGCGCGAGGGCGCCATGAGCGGCATGGTGTGGGATATCACCACCTGGCCCTGGCGCACCGCGCGCCAGCGCCGCGACGGGCTCTACCGCGCCTGCCGCCGCCTGGCCGGCTTCGTGCGCCGCCACCCCGACGAGCTGGCCCTGGTGCGCACGGTCAGCGACTACCGGGCCGCGCGCGCGGCGGGCAAGCTGGCCTGCTGGATCAGCATTCAGGGCGGGCAGGCCCTCGACCACTCGCTCGAGGCCCTCGACGGCGTGCCCGAAGACCTCGTCTCACGGATCACCCTGGTCCACTTCACCAAGTCGCGGATCGGCGTGAGCAACACCGACCTCCTCGGCCGCCGCGAGGGGCTGAGCGAGTTCGGCAAGCGCTTCGTCGAGCGCATGGTCGAGCGGCGGATCCTGGTCGACCTCAGCCATATCAACCGCGCGGGCTACTTCGACGCCCTCGACGTCGTCCCGCGCGAGGTCCCGGTCGCCGTGACCCACACCGGGCTCAAGGCCCTGCGCGACGTGCCGCGCAATATCGACGACGAGCAGGTCCGCGCCGTGGCCGAGCGGGGGGGCGTGATCGGGATCGTCTACCAGGCGAGCTTCATTCGCCGCACGCTCTACGACTACGGCGTCAGCGACGTGGTCGACCACATGGAGCACGTGCTGCGGCTGGTCGGCGAGGACCACTTGATCCTGGGCTCGGACTACGACGGGAGCGTGATCCTGCCCCGCGACCTGGCCGACGTGACCGAGCAGCCGCGCCTGGTCGAGGAGATGCTCCGCCGCGGCTGGAGCCCGGAGCGAATCCACAAGGTCCTCGGCGGCAACTACCTGCGCGTGCTCGAGCAGCTCCGCCCCTAAGAGGCGTCCGGATCGGACGCCCCGTCGGGCTGAGTCCTGGGCGCTGCTCACTCCGTGCGCGGTGGCGCCCCTTGCGTGCGCGTCACTTGCAGGCGGCACGCCCAATGCGGACAGCCAGTCAACGGAGCTAGAGAGCGGAGAGGAGCCGCACACTCAAGGACACAACCATGACGCGCACTGCCACCTGGCTCACGCTCGGCCTCCTCGCAGGCCTCGCCGCGCCGGCCTTCGCGCAGCCCACCCCCGCCGCGCCCTCACGCCTCGACGGCTCGATCGGCAGCGGGCAGAGCCTGCGCCGCGGCGCCGAGGGCCCCGCCGTGCGAGAGCTGCAAGGGCTCCTGCGGGACAAGGGCGCCCAGATCGCCGTCGACGGCGACTTCGGACCCGCGACGGAGGCCGCTGTGCGCGCCTTCCAGCGCAGTCAGGGGCTCACGGTCGACGGCGTCGTCGGTCCGCGCACCCTCGCCAAGCTGCGCGGAGCCGGCACGCTCGGGCTCAACGACGTGATCACGGGCCGCCCGACGCCCGACGCCAGCTCGCGCCCCACCTCCTCGGCCCTCCCCGCCCGCCCCGGGCCGCGCACCTCGCTCCGCCAGGCCTATCAGGACTCGCTCCGCCGCGCCGAGGCCGGACGCGCCGCGGGTCGGCGAACCCTGGTGATCGCCTTCGAGGGGCTGTGGAGCTTCAAGAGCCGCTACACGGCGCGCCTCTACGACCACGTGGACGCCCTCCGCCGCGGCCAGCGCCCGGGCCTGCCGCGCGGGACCTCCATGGCCTTCGTCAGCCAGCAGCTCCTCGCGCCCAACGCGGCCCGCGACGCGCGCCGGATCGACCTGGTCGTGCTGCCCGAGACGAGCGAGAACCCCAAGGACGACTCGGTCGGCGAGCAGGTCGCGCGGGCCTACCACCAGGTCCACGGCGCGGACCTCGACCTGGTCCTGGTCGGCCACAGCTTCGGCGCCTACTCGGCCTTGCGCCTGGCCAACAAGCTGCGGCCTCACGGGATCACCGTCGACGGCCTGCTCGCGATCGACGCCCGCACGACGCCGGGCAACTACCGCCACTTCGTCAAGCCGAGCAACGTGGCGCGCCTCTACTGCTACTACCAGAAGAGCCTGTTCATGCCGGGCTATGCGATCGACGGCGCGACGCTCAACCAGCGGCTGCGGGGCACCAACCACGGCGACATTCCCGGCGCGGCCCCCGTGCTCGAGCGCTACCGCCAGCTGGTCAGCGCTCCTCGCTAGGCGCGCACGACCAGTAGGGGGCGCGCGCAGCGGCGTAGCACCGACTCGGCGACCGAGCCCAGCAGCCAGCGCTTGGGGCCCGAGCGGCCGTGGGTCGCGACCGCGACCAGGTCGGCGCTGCCCGTCGCGGCGAGGACCTCCTGCGCGGCGCGCCCGGGGCGGACCTCGCCCCGGGCCGAGACGCCCAGGCCGCGCAGGGTCGCGAGGTCGGGGGCCAGCTCGGCCTCGGCCTCGGCGCGGGCCTCGTTCTCGGCGGCCCGCGAGCGGTCGGGGCGCAGCTCGAGGGCGCGCAGCAAGACCACGTCCGAGTGGTGGTGCTGAGCCAAGGCAGCCACCAGGGGCAGCACCGCCCGCGCGCGCTCGGAGCCGTCGAGGGGGACCAGGATCTCGCGCAGCAGCTCGCCCTCGCGGGCGCGCGGGCTCTGGCTCAGCTCGGCCAGGCCGGCGGGGTTGGCCAGCAGGAGCGGCGTCGGCGCGCGGCGCAGGACGCGCTCGGCGACGCTCCCGCGCAGCCAACGGCCGACGCCGCTCCGCCCGTGGGTCGCCATGATCGTCAGCTCGGCGGCGCTCGCGGCCCGCAGGATCTCGCTCGCGGGGTCGCCCTCGACCTCGCGGCACTCGACCTCGAGCCCGCGCCAGGAGAGCCCGCGCGCGACGGCCTCCAGCCGCTCGCGGCGCGCGCCGGCGCCCACGCTCAGCAGCGTGACCTGGGCCTCCCGCCCGCGCAGGAGCGAGTGCAGCAGGAGCAGCGCCCGCCGCGCGAGGTCGCTCCCGTCGAGGGGGACCAGGATCCGCTCGGGGAAGGAGGCGCCCGTCAAGGCCGGCAGGGCGCTGGCCGCGGGGGCCGGGAAGTAGCGCCGCTCGCTCGGCTCCTGCTCGGGGTCGCGCAGCTCGACCACGCGCTTGATCAGGAGCGGGACCTCGGCCTGCAC
The DNA here is from genome assembly GCA_937911525.1 of uncultured bacterium. Lineage (GTDB taxonomy): Bacteria > Planctomycetota > J058 > J058 > J058 > NORP233. The sequence continues at coordinate 3,030 of CALDQK010000223.1, read as the reverse complement.
GAACACCTTCTCGGCGACCGAGCCGAAGGGCCAGGGCGCGAGGGGCGAGCGGCCGTGGGTCGTCATGGCGATCAGGTCGGCCTCTTGCTCGGCGACCGCGGCCAGGATCGCCTCGGCCACGTCCCAGCCAGGGACGACCCGCGTGCGCGCGACCAGGCCGGCCAGCTCCAGCTCCGACTGGCTGGCGGCGAGCTCCTCGCGGGCGCGCTCCCAGCTCGCCTCGTCGGCGTCGGGGTCCAGCACGCGGAGCAGGACGAGGTCGGCGCCGTAGACCTGGGCCAGCTCCTCGGCTCGCGGCAGGATCCGGCGCGCCAGCTCGCTCCCGTCCAAGGGGACCACGATCCGGCGGAAGCGGGTCTGGAGCGCGTCGGGGTTGAACAAGAGCAGAGGGGCTGTGGCGTGGCGCAGGACGCGGGCGGTCACGCTCCCGCGCCCCACCACGCGGTCGTCCTGGCCGCGGCTGGCCATGACGACCAGCCAGGCGTCCAGGTCGCGGGCGCGGGTCAGGATCCCCACGGCCGCGTCGTCCCCGTCCAGCCACTCGGCGCTCGCGCTGTGGCCAGCGGCGCGCAGCTCCTCGGTCAGGCGCTCGAGCGTCGCCTGATGCTCGGCGCGCTCGGCCTCGTCGGCCTCGGGCAGGTCGACGTGCAGGTAGGTCCCCTCCGCCCCCTTGCAGCGGAAGAGCGGCTCGACGTGCTCGCTGACGGCCTGCGCCAGGGAGCCCTCGTCGACCGGGAGCAAGATCCGCTTCACGCGGGATCCCTAGCCCTTGGGGGCGGTGCGGATCAGGAGCGGGCAGCGCGCCTGACGGAGGACCTTCTCGGCCACCGAGCCGAAGCGCCAGCGCGAGAGGCCCGTGCGGCCGTGGCTGGTCATGGCCAGCAGGTCGACGTCCTGCCGCTCGGCGGCCTCGAGCAGCTGCTCGGCGGGGTCGCCGTAGGCGCCGAGCACGTGCACCTCGACCCCCGCCGTGGTGAGCATTTCGGCCACCGAGTCCAGGGCGGCCTCGGCCTTCTCCTGAGCGCGACTCTTGGCCACCTCGGGCACGGGGTGCACTGAGTCCTTGCCGGGGACGCTCACGTGCAGCAGGACCACCTCGGCCTGGCTGTCGGTCACGAAGGGCAGCACGAGGGGAATGATCTTGGCCGCCTGAGGCGAGCCGTCGAGGGCGATCATGACCCGGTCGAAGCGCACTTCGTCGTTGTCGCGCAGCAGGCCCTCGCGGCTGACCATGTAGACCGGGATGCGCGCGTGGCGCAGGACGCGCTCCGCCACGCTCCCGCGCACCAGGCGCGCCACGCCGGTCCGGCCGTGGGTCGCCATGGCGATCAGGTCGTAGCCCCCCTCCTCGGCCAGGCTCAAGATCGTGTCGGCGGGGTCCTCGCCGCGCTCGGTCGAGCTGCCGACCTCCGTCTCGCCGGTGGCGACCAGCTGCTCGACCGCCGCCTCGAGGTGGCGCTGCGCCTGCTGCTCGCTCTCCTCGTCGGCGTCGGGAGCGAGCACCCGCAGGAGGTGGAGCTGCGCCGCCGCGCGCATCAGGACGCGGGGGACGTGGGGAAGAATGCCGTCGGCGAGCGACGAGCCGTCGAGGGGGATCAAGACCTTCATGGGCGCATGATCGGGGCTAAACCCCACTCCCTGCAAGGCGTCTCAGGGGGCAACCGTCTGTCTCCAGGCCTCGCCCTCCCGGAAGAAGCGGCTGGGGCCCACGCCCAGGGGGTGGCCCGCCGGCCAATCGTGGCTGGCTCCCTGCCCTCGGCTGGCGTATTCGGCGTCCCAGGGGAGCAGGAGCGCGAAGCCCTCGGGGGCCTGCTCCACCTCGGCGTAGCGGGGCACGATCGGCTCGAGGGCGGCGGCGCGCTCGCGGGCAGCCGCCAGGAGACCCGCCGGGTCCTGCGGGGCCTGGGCCAGCTCCCACAGGGTGCGCAGCTGCGGCGGCGGGAGCGCCAGCTCGTCGGCGCGCTCGAGCCCCTCACTCGGGGTGACCCAGCGCTCGTCGACGGTCTCCACGTCGTCGAAGCGGGGCGTCTGCCCCGCAGGCAGCTCGGCCACGAAGAAGCGGGCCGAGTAGCGCCGCTTCTCGGACGAGGGCGTGATCCAGTGCGACCAGGGCACGAGCTGCTCGAGGTCGAGCTCGAGCCCCGCCTCGCGCAGGAGGTCGCCGAGGTCCTCGCCCGCGGCCTGGCGGCGGCGCAGCTCGTCCAGCTGATCCTGCGGGACCGCGCCCCGGGCGAGCAGCACCCCGGCCTCCTCGAAGAGCTCCCGAGCCGCGCCGAGGCGGGCGTCCTCGCCCTCCTCGACCAGGCCGCCGGGGAACACGAAGGAGCGGGCCACGAAGGAGGCCTTGCGGTGACGCCGCAGCAAGAAGGCCTCCAGGCCTGCCTCGCCGCCGCGGATCAGGATCACGGTCGCGGCGTCGCGCGGGGTGCTCTCGGGGAGGGTCGGGTCGAACTCGAGTCGGCTCATGGCGACCACGCTACGCCGGTCGCCGCGGCGAGCAAGTAGCATCGCCGCCGGTGTCCGATACCCCTGACCAGCCCGCCCCGCCCGCCCCTGCGCGCCTCTCGCGCCGCCGCAAGCTGCTCTACGGCCTGGCGACGACCCTGGCCCTCCTGGGCGCGCTCGAGCTCGGCTGCCGGATCCACTACCGCGGTCGCTGGCCCTACCACCTCCTCTTCGACCAGGAGCTGGTGTGGGCCCACCGGCCCCACTGGGAGGGCTACGCGCGAGCCGAGGCCTGGACCCGCTTCGACGCCCTCGGCCTGCGACGCGAGGGCGAGCTCTCGCCGACCAAGGAGCGCCCCCGCCTGCTCGTGATCGGCGACTCGATCGCCTTCGGCTACGGGCTCCAGGGCGAGGAGACGATCGCCGCGCGCATGAACCAGGCGCTCGCGGGGGTGGAGGTGATCAACGGCGGCGTCTCGGGCTACGGGCCCGAGCAGGAGACCGTGTGGCTGCGGCGGATTGGCCCCAGCGTCCAGCCGGACCGGGTGCTGCTCTTCTTCTGCATGAGCAACGACGTCTCGGTCG
>CALDQK010000222.1 GCA_937911525.1 uncultured bacterium | reverse complement strand
TCTCGCGTGACCCCGCCAGCGCCGTCGAGGCCTACGCCGAGCTCGACCGCCTCGACCCCCCGCCCGGCAGCGCCGCCGAGCGGCGCCAGGTCGCGCTGGCCCTGCTCCGCCTGCACGAGCCGCGCCGGGCCGCGGAGCTGCTCCAGGCGCCGAGCGCGCTGCGCGCGCGGGCCTGGCGCTTGGCGGGCGAGCTGGAGCGCGCCATGCGCGACGTCAGCGAGGCCCAGCCCCTCGGGGACGACACGCTGGCGCTGCCCCTGGAGCGCGCGCGAATCCTGGCCGCCCAGGGCGAGGCAGCCCAGGCGCTGAAGCTGGTCGAGAGCCTGCGCGCTGGCGGAGAGGCGCGCTGGCACGCGGCGCGAGCCTCCCTGCTGGCCGCGCTCGATCGCGCCGGAGCGGCGCTCCAGGCCTGGGGCCAGGCGATCGAGCTCGACCCCCGCCTGCGACCCGAGCGGGGACGGCTCTTGCTGCGCCTCGGGCACCGCCACGACGCCGAGCCCGACCTGGCGGCGGTGAGCCCTCGCCCACCGGAGCTCGAGCTGGACCTCGCCCTCTCGCGCTGGCTCGCCGGCGGCGGCGACGCGCCGCTGGCCAACCTCTGCAAGCGGCTGATCGCCGACGCGGGCCGGCGCGCCTGCACGCCGCGCTTGGGCGGGCAGGCCGGGCGCTGGCTGTGCTACCTCGAGCTCGCGCGCGGCCGGGTCGAGGAGGCCCGCAGCGCGGCCGAGAGCGCGGCCGCCTTCGACCCGGCCCTGGGGCGGCGCCTGCAGGGCTGGTGCGCGCTCTCGGCCGGAAAGCTGGACGAGATCCCGCCCGCGGAGGGCGACGACCGCGCCGCGCGAGAGCTGCGCGCGCGCGCGGCCAAGGCGGCCCAGGCGGACCTCGCCGCGCTCGCGCCCCGCGACCCCGTCCGGCTGAGCCTCGAGCTCCAGGCCGCGCAGCTCGCGGGCGTGGAGCCGCGCCGGCAGGCGGAGCTGAGCGAGGCGACCCTGGCGGCCTGGCGCCACCCGGCGCGCCCGCGCGCGATCCCGGTCCCCCTCGCGAGCGAGCCGGACCTCGACGCGCGGCGGCTGCTGCTCGAGCGCATGTTCCTCGAGGCGCGCGACCTGAGCGCGCTGGGGCGCGCCGACTCCGGGGTGGCCCAGACGATCGAGCTGCTTCACGAGCGGCTGATCGCGCTGGAGCCCCTCCACATGGGGGCGCTGGTCGACCGCGGTCTGGCCAGCTCGGGCGACGAGCTGCTGCGAGACCTGATCGCCCGCTACCCGCACCTCGACGAGCCCCGCCTGGAGCGGATCCGCCGCGTGCTCGAGCCGCTGAAGCGGGTCGAGCTGCGGCGCGAGGCGCTGCTCGGGCCGCTCAAGGCCGACTTCGGAGTGCTCGAGCTCAGCCCTCGCCTGGTCCCCGGGAAGCGGATCGACTGCGCCTGGGTCGCCCGCCAGAGCGGAGACCCCGAGCGGGCCTACCGCCTGCTGCGTCCGCTGCTCGAGGCCAAGGAGCGCCGGGTCCGCGCGGCCTTCAAGCAGGGGATCGAGCTGGCGCGCGAGCTGAAGCGTCCCGAGGCCGAGATCCAGCGCTGGATCGTGGCCCTCGGCCAGATCGACGAGACGCGCCGCTCGCTGGGCAGCGTCCTGCGCCAGGCCGAGGTCGGCGAGGGCTCGGCGATGCCGGTCGAGGCCACCCGCGCGCAGGAGCGGATCAAGCGCGACCTGCCCGAGTTCAGCAGCTACTACCGCATGGAGGCCGAGGCTCGCTTCGGAGAGGGCGCCTGGGCGCTGGCCGACCTCAGCGGCGGCGAGTACGTGGCGCGGATCAAGAGCCCGAACACCACCTGCTTCGCGCTCTGGCTCTACGGCTTCGGCTGGAACGAGAACGCGCCCCAGCAGCTGATCTTCGAGCTGGCCGCCAAGGAGATCGAGCGGCGCCCCAACGACCTCGGGCCCTACCTGGGTCAGGCGCTCTTCGTGGGCACTCGCTACAACATCCAGTGGGCGGGCGGGAAGGCCAACCCCGAGGACCTGCGCCAGGCCCTCGAGCTGAGCAAGCACGCCCTCGCGATCGATCCGAACAACGAAGGCACGCTCTGCCTGACGCTCAACTTCCTCGTCAGCGCGCGCCTCGACGCCGAGGCGCGGGCGGTGGCCGCGCGCATGGACGCGATCAGCCCCGAGTGTCACTACGTGATCTTCCAGCGCGCGCGGATGGCGGCGCTGGCGGGCCGCGCCCGCGGCGCCGTGGCCGTGGCCGTGCGGCTGCGGCTGCGCGCGACCGCGCGACGCTCGCCCGTCGCGCGAGCTAATCGTCGACGTCGTCGTCGACGCATGGGATGGCAGTGTCGGCAGTCGAAGCGTTGCCAGGCCGCGGCCGACACATCAGCATGCTGCGCCATACGTCGACAC
>CALDQK010000221.1 GCA_937911525.1 uncultured bacterium | reverse complement strand
CCGCTCGAGCTGCTGGACCTGCTCTGCCACGTCGAGCCCGAGGTCCGGGCGCGCACCTGGCTGGGGATCGGGGCGGCGGTCCTGGCCCGCTACCCCGACCGCAACCACGCGCACGAGCTCTACGAGCTCGAGGCGGCCTTGGCCTTCCAGCGCCCGTGGCCGAGCAGCTTGGTGCTGGCCGATATGACCCCGCTCGTCGGTGCGGTCGACTTCGACCTGCTCCGGGACGCGATCCTCGAGCGCTACCCCGCCCTGGCCACCCCCAGCGGAGTGGAGGGGATCCTGATCGAGAACGAGGCGGGCGGATACGTGCCCCCGCCGATCGAGGACTGGACCTGGTCCGCCGGCCCGCCCCCGCGAGATGTGCCCGACCTGGAGACGATCCTCCGCTGGGCGCCCGAGGCCCGCCAGCTCGTCGCGGGCGAGCTGATCACCTGGGCCCTCGGCCGCGGAGACCCGGTCGCGGAGCGCGTTCAGGCGCGGGAGGGGACCTAGTGCTGCGCGTCGCAAGTTCCGGTACAGGGGTAGAGGCCTGGGAGGGCGCAGCACTAGGTGTCTTCTGGGGGGGCGGTACCCCCCCAGACCCCCCATCTTGGCGTCACTCCGTTCCGACCGCGCGCCAGCACTAGCTGGCGCCTGTGTGACCTACACCTTCATGACCCCGCCGGGGGCGCCACCTAGTAAGGCGCGCTGGCTGTCGCTCGCGAGCGACCACGGCAGCCGTACCGGAACTTCTGGGGCACGACACTAGTCGTCGCTGAGGTTGATGATCAGCGTGGCGGGGAAGAAGAGCGTGTCCAGCACGAGGCTGAGCGGGAAGTCCACGATCGTCAGCAAGAGCATCGGGCCGATGTCGCCGCTGGTCATGAACTCGAAGTCCCAGCGGATCCCCCCGTAGATGCGCACCTCGCCGCCGTAGATGTCCTTGAAGTCGCGCAGGCCCTCGCGCTCGCGCCGTCCGCGGCGCTTCTCGCCGAAGCAGTCGATCAGGGTCCCGCAGCCTCCCAACGCCAGGGTCAGGGAGAGCAGGGCCGCGCTCAGCAGCTTGCGACGTCGTGGCGTGCTCATGGAGGTCCTCACAGGCGGGGAACTCTACCAGCGGCGCCCTTAGCCACCTAGCCCGCGTCCTTCTCCACCTCGTTCCTCGGTGGAGAAGGCTGCGGCCTAGGATCGTCCTGGGCCGTCCTCGGCACGACCTCGCTCGCTAGCCCGCTCTTCATGTGAGTTGAGCGTGCTCCTCACATCCGCGAGCAAGGTCATGCCTGCGGGCCCCCCCGCCACCAGGACCTTCAGATCAAGGTGTCACTTCGTCGGCTGGCTGCGAGTGAGCTCCAGGCCTGACCACAAGCGCCCTGTAGTTCGAGAGGCCCAGATCCTGGTGACGGATGCGGGCTCGCGCCCTCACTGGGGGAGCATCGAGCCCGTCTCGAGCAGGCGGCGGTGGAGCGCGAAGCACTCGCTCAAGTCGTGGCGGAAGTGGCCCATCCGGCTCGCTCCCAGGTAGCCGTGGAGCAGGTCCCGGTAGCTGGGATGGGCGCAGGTGTCGATGATCGTGCGCGCCCGCTCCATGGGCCCCAGCCCGCGCAGGTCGGCCAGGCCCTGCTCGGTGACGAGCACCTGCACGTCGTGCTCGGTGTGATCGACGTGGCTGACCATGGGGACCACCGTCGAGATCGCGCCCTGCTTGGCGACGCTGGGCGCCACCAGGATCGAGAGGTAGCAGTTGCGGGTGAAGTCGCCCGAGCCGCCGATCCCGTTCATGAGCTGGGTGCCGCAGAGGTGCGTCGAGTTGGCCATCCCGTAGATGTCCATCTCGAGCACGGTGTTGATCCCGATCACGCCCAGGCGCCGCACGACCTCGGGGTTGTTGGCCAGCTCCTGGGGCCGGAGCACGATCCGCGGCGCGAAGAAGTCCATGTCCTCGTAGACACGTCGCATGCAGGCGTCGCTCAAGGCCAGGGCCGAGGTCGAGGCGCCGCGCAGCTTGCCGGCGCGCATCAGCTCGATCTGGCTGTCCTGCAGCACCTCGGTGTACATCACGAAGGGCGGCACCTCGTCGTGGGCGCCCAGGCCCGCCATGACGGCGTTGCTGATGTTCCCCACGCCGGCCTGGAGGGGGAGGAACTCGCGCGGGATCCGCCCCGCGCGCATCTCCTCGACCAGGAAGGCCACGATGTGCTCGCCGATCGCGAGGCCGGCCTCGTCGCTCGCGCTGAAGGCCGGCATTCCGTCGGGCTCGTTGGTCTCGACGACGCCCACGATCCGGTCCGGGTCCACCGCCGCGAAGGGGGTCCCGAGCTTGTCGAGGGGACGGTTGATCGGGATCGGGTGGCGGTGGGGCGGCGGCGAGAGGATCGCGACGTCGTGCATCTCCCACAGCCGCTTGGAGTGGTAGCGGTTGACCTCGACGATCACCTGCTTGGCGTGGCGCAGGAAGCTGGGCGTGGCCCCGCTGGAGGTGCTCAAGTAGACCCGCCCGTCGCTGGTCACGTCGACGGCCTCGACCACCGCCACGTCGAGGTCGCCGAAGAAGCCGGCCTCGATCATGTTCGGGAGGTGGCTGAGGTGCATGTCGACGAACTCGCACTCCTGGCGGTTGATCCGCCCGCGCAGCGCCTTCGCCGACTGGAAGGGCGCGCGCCAGGCGATCACGTCGGCCTCGGCCAGGACCTGGTCGATCTGCTCGCCCGCTGAGGCGCCCGCCAGCACGCGCAGGCGGAAGGGGTCGCCCGCGGCGTGCAGGGCCTTGGCCCGCTCGGCCAGGGCGCGGGGCACGGCCTTCGCCGCCCCAGCGGCGGTGAAGCCCGAGAAGCCCACCAGGGCTCCGTTGGGAATCCGCGCGGCCGCCTCCTCGGCGCTCAGGACGGGGAGGGTGTGGCGGCGGTCGAAGCGGCGAGTGCCAGTTGCGGGCACGGGGGCCTCCTCTCGAGGGGAGCTGAGCTTGTCACATTCGCGCCGGACCCGTGAGCGGACGGCGGGTCCCTCTCACAGGTCCAACACGACGTCCGTCTTGGGCTGCGCGATGCAAGGCAAGCACTGGCCCTCGCGGACGCGGAACTGGGGCGGGATCACGTAGTCCACCTCCCCGCTCAGGAGCGAGCTGGCGCAGGTCCCGCAGTGGCCGGTCGCGCAGGCGAAGGGCAGGAACACCTCGCGGTCCATCGCGAAGTCGAGCAGCGAGCCGGCCTCGGGGTCCCACTCGGCTTCGACCTCGCTCTGGGCGAAGCGGACGCGGGGGAGCGCCTCGCCGGGGCGCAGCTTGCGCAGGCGCTTGGTCAGCGGCTCGAGCGTCTGCGCCTGGAAGGCCTCCACGTGGACGTGGCTCGCGGGGACGCCGAGCTCGGCCAGTCCCCCGCTGAGGCTCTCGAGCATCGGCGCCGGCCCGCACACGTAGAAGTGGTAGGGGACGTCGCTCGGC